>JAFGIF010000171.1 GCA_016929755.1 Deltaproteobacteria bacterium
AGGAATCATAAAAATAAGGACCAGTGCTCCGATCAGGGACATATAGATACCCTGCCACAGCGCTGTTCCGATTCTGTTATATTGCCCGGCTCCGTAATACTGGGCAACAAAGGTCCCCACATAACTGGCAGTACCGATGAACAGGCTCATGATGGCGAAATTGAGGATGCCGGCAGGCATGGCGGCAGCTATCGCTTCGGGTGAATACCAGGTCAGGAACATCCGGTCTACAAAGTGCTGAACCGACCAGGCACTCGTGCTTAAAACCAGGGGAATGGCCATTTGAAGCACTTCACGATAGCCACCCTGCCCTAACCATCGGTTATTCGGATACTGCATTGGATATCACTCACACAGCCTTTTATTTAAAGACTTTGCCGATTGTGTCTCCTTCAAACACTCTGTGAAAGATTCTCTCCCTACCGGAAGAACCAATGTTTGTCAAAGATCTTTATTAAGGCGCGAATATCAATAAAACCGCAAGATAAAATCAGTTATGTATTCCCCAGTCAGATCAGAATACATCCTCGGCTATTTACAGCCGGTAGCCAGTAATTATATAACATCATCAGCTTAAAAAGACCGCTCTGAAAGGAGACACCCATGCCACCTGAACATATAAATGAACAGGGGATTATCAGCAAGGTCGTAGGAGAATTGTGCACTCCACAGTCGTATATGGTGGTATCACACCGCAGTAATCATGACATTCCCATGCCCTCGACCCAGATGCTCGCCAACATAGTGGAACGCCTGCGTTCCATTCTTTTCCCCGGATACTTCGGCATATCCGAGTTGAGGCCCGAGACCATGTCGTACTATGTCGGCGCCACCCTTGATGAAGTATTTCGAGAACTATCCGAACAGGTAAAACGGGGATTATGCTTTGACTGCAGCGATGAACCTGAGAAGGAATGCGGACCTGTCTGCATCGAGCAGGCCCAGGAGATAACAAACAACTTTTTTCTTTCGCTGCCCCGGATCCGCTTCCTTCTTTCCACCGACGTACAAGCAGCCTATGACGGTGATCCGGCTGCCAAGAATCAAGGCGAGGCCATTTTCTGTTATCCCAGCATTCGCGCTCTGACCAACTACCGTATTGCACACGAGCTTTACAAACTCGCTGTGCCGCTTATTCCACGCATCATTACTGAAATGGCACATTCCGAGACCGGGATCGATATACATCCGGGTGCACAGATCAAAGATCATTTCTTCATGGACCACGGTACCGGTATAGTTATTGGAGAAACCTGTATAATCGGCCAGCATGTACGTATTTACCAGGGCGTTACTCTTGGTGCCAAAAGTTTTCCGCTCGATGAGAACGGACACCCAATCAAAGGCATTGTCCGGCATCCGATTGTCGAGGATGAAACCATAATTTACTCCGGAGCAACCATACTGGGTCGCGTCACGATCGGCAGTGGTTCGGAAATCGGTGGCAATGTCTGGCTGACCCACAGCGTTCCTGCCGGAAGCCGGATCATGCAGGGAGGCCTGGAGGAAATATTTCTGGAAAACGGTGCCGGCATTTGAGATGCATTGGTGATAAGCTCCAACTTGACTACCAGCACATAGCACCTATATAAGTATAACCCGCTTTTAAAGGTGACAAAGACACTCAGAACACGGAGGAACACATGAACATAGAACGTGATAGTGTTGAAAAGGCACTGGATAAGACCAGAGCAATCCTGCGTAATGACGGCGGTGATGTTGAGCTCGTCGATATCACTGAGGACGGAGTGGTAAAGGTAAAATTACAGGGAGCCTGCAATGGTTGCCCGATGGCCACCATGACTTTGAAGTCAGTCATTGAAAAAGTCCTCAAACAAGAAGTCCCTGAAGTTACGGCAGTCGAGTCGGTCTAAAAAATCGGGCAACTCATAATACATTCAAAAGGGGAAAGGAACCTAGAGCCTTTCCTCATTTATTTTATCCAAAGCGTTAAAAATATCCTTTAAATCTGCGCCCTGATTCTTTGTTTATCACTCAGCTTTCAATCATCCGAATCGTTCGGCTTTTTCTTTCTGGCACGTATCCTGACTACAATCCAGACAACCAGGGCTGCACTCCAGAATATAAGTGAACCTATCGGGGCATCGTCGCGAAACGCCAGCATCATACCTCCAGCATCTTGTTGTCAATCAGTCTGGCTTTGCCGAGTTTAACCGCAAGTGCCATAACAGCCCGATCCTCGATTGTATCAATGGGTTCAAGCTTTTCTGGATCGATAATTTCCACATAGTCGACCTGGCACCCCGGGCATGCATCTATCATAGATTTGACTTCCGCTTTGAGCCTTGCAGTATCATGCTGCCCCTGCTTGCAGAGTTTTCCGGCATGCTTAAGGGCATTATACAGGACCACAGCCTTCTTACGCTCTGCGGGAGTCAAATATTCATTGCGCGAACTCATGGCCAGCCCGTCGGCTTCTCTGAAAGTCGGGTGCCCTATTATTTTTACATTCATGTTGAGATCTTGCACCATACGTTTGATCACAACAAGCTGCTGATAATCCTTCTGGCCGAAGACAGCGACGTCCGGTTCGATAATATTGAACAGTTTTGCCACAACCGTAGCAACCCCCCGGAAATGAATCGGCCGTGACACACCACACAATTTAGATGAGATTCCCTCAACACTAATATAGGTGGCATATCCTTCCCGGTACATCTGGGATGCATCGGGATAGAAGATGCATTCCACTCCTACATCGCGGGCCTGGTGGCTGTCTCGTTCGAAATCCCTGGGATAACTGGATAGATCTTCATTCTCCCCAAACTGAGTTGGATTAACAAACAGGCTGATTATCGGGTGATCCGCCAGATCTTTTGCCATGCGCATCAGGGACAGGTGTCCCTCATGGAAGTAGCCCATAGTCGGCACCAGTGAAATGGTCTCACCTTTTGTCTTGATGGCACGAACATAGTCTTTCATGGCAGCTATATCTCTGATGATGTCCATAATCCCACCTCGCCTACTGCATATGTGAATGCTCATCATCCGGGAATGTCCGCTGCCTGACCTCCCCGGCATACGTATCAAGCGCATCCTTGATGGTGTCGAACAAATTCGCATATCTTTTAACAAACTTCGGTTTAAATTCCTTGAACATGCCAAGCATGTCCTGAATTACCAGAACCTGTCCGTCACAGTGAACCCCGGCGCCGATTCCGATGGTGGGAATGTCAAGAGCCTGGGTGATCTCTCCGGCCACAGGGGCCGGCACACATTCCAGCACAATCGAGAAGGCTCCGGCATCCTGTAATATCAGGGCATCATCAAGAAGTTTCCTGGCAGCTTCATTTCCCCTGCCCTGTATTTTATGCCCGCCGAAGGCATGCACGGATTGTGGCGTCAGGCCCAAATGGCCCATCAGCGGAATGTCGGCTTTCACGATTGCTTCTACCTGGGGGCGCACCCTGGCTCCTCCCTCAAGCTTTACTGCTTTTGCCCCTGCTTCCTGAAGGAACCGGCCTGCATTGCGAACCGCCTGTTCTACACTTGTCTGGTAGGACATAAAAGGCATGTCTCCCACAATGAGTGCGCAGGGTTTGGCGCTGGTTACGCACTTAGTGTGATAAATCATCTGATCCATGCTCACGCCAATGGTGTCTTCTCCTCCGGCCATCACTACCCCGGCAGAATCTCCCACCAGAATGATATCAATATCAGACGAGTCGATAATTCGAGTCATTGTGAAATCATATGACGTGACCATGACAATTGGTTCTTTACCCTTTTTGCTCAAAATGTCCGGAACCGTGATGGATTTTTTCATACCAGCCCCCTTTCAGAAGATCATATACTCTGGAAACCCTCTCCCTTCAAGGAATAATTGCCCGGTTCAAGATAAGTTACCGGCATATATCCTCAAATATGCCTGGTTATCAGAAGCATCTTGTCGAGCCAGTCAGCACGTTTTTTTCAACTGGAATTCTTGATCTTGTCGTTCTTTTGTTAAGCATTGCAGTTTAAAATGTAGGCCTTAAATAAGAACCCGGTCATGAATTCAATTCCTGATTCGGTAAAAAGCATTAATGGATATTTTTCTAATTGTCGATAAGATGCACAATTATTTCAGCCATGAGGTTAATGTTATATGTATTATACCGATTCAATGGAACAATCCAGCGAGTATTTACGTTTGGCCCTTGATCACATGGGTCGCTTCAATATTCCGGTTGACCCCATAAATTACACAGTCTGGTATGAATATGTATCCGGAAAAAACGAGG
>JAFGIF010000172.1 GCA_016929755.1 Deltaproteobacteria bacterium
GTGGAAATCATGTAATCACAAATGCAAATGAGCACTTTCGGTTACATCCCTATTGCTGATTCTGCGGCCCAGAAAGCGCCCTGCATTATCATACACAGGATGGCAGACATGCGAAATCCAGTGCACTTCTCCAGTGGGTGAATTGATGCGGAAATCGATAAATAGAACTTCCCGACTGGCCGATTCTTCTTCCCTATGCTTTTTCATGGAAGGCCTGTCAGCGCGGTGTATGATTTTTTGCATAATGTTCGGGTTGTTAATAAAATCATGTGGCTTGTAACCGGTAAGCCGTTCACACGATGGCGAAACATAGAGATACTTGCCCTCCGGATCGATCCAGCATTCCCAATCGTAGGTATAATCAGCTACAATCCGGAAAAGTTCTTCATTCTTGCGAAGTGCCTCTTCAATTTTCTTTCTCTCGGTAATATCACATGCTACTCCCTGGATGGCGTAAGGTTTACCATCACGGAATATCAAGCCGCCGTTTGTTTCAATAAGGACAAACCGGCCGTCCTTTGTTTTCAGAGAGTACTCATTTGTTCCCTTTTGTGATCCGGTATTGATGATTTCTTGGGTCATGCGGATGGCAACAGGTATTTGTTCTTTGTCCAGCAATGTAGCGAAATTGAGTTTTGAGATTTCTTCTTTTGTATAGCCTAACAAGTCTAAGGCGGCCTGGTTGGCATCAATGAAAATTCCTTCAAGATCATGAATATAGACACAATACGGTGAACGCTGGAACAGTGCCTGATATCGTTCCTGCGTTTCTTTCAAGGACTTTTCAGTCTGTTTGCGCTCGGTAATATCATGATTGCTGGCACGTCTGCCCAGTAACTTTCCAGACGAGTTGAAAACAGGCTGGCAGATATGTGAGATCCAGACCTGCTCGTTGGTACTGGAAATGATACGAAAATCAAACTGGTGGACTTCCCGGCTGTCAAGATCCTTCCTCAGGTGGTTTTCCAGAAAGGGCCGGTCATCCACATGGCAGATTTTTCTTATCAGGTCTCTGTCACGGATGAATTCGCTGGGATCGTAGCCGGTTACACGCTCGCAGGATGGAGAGATATAGATATACTCGCCTGTGGGATCAACCCAATATTCCCAGCCATAAGTGTAGTCCGCAACGATATGGAATTTTTGTTCATTATCACGCAGTCCCTCAACCATTCGTTTCAACTCAGTGATATCCCGAAGTGTCTCGATCGCTCCGATAGGATTTCCTTGCCCGTCTTTTAACAGAGCCGCGGTTACGAAGAGCCATTTACCACCATGTTTCATATGGGGAAAGAAACCATCTCCTTCCCATGCCCCGTCAATGAGATTTGATCTGTGATAGCCGACCCCGTAAAGTTTGACAATTTCAGAATCCGGAGTGGCATCCAGGATAAGGTCTGCCATGACCGGTCGTTCTTCGGGATAAAAGGCCTCCCATTGATTTTTGCTGCCAATCATTTCGGATGATGAAAATCCGGTAAGTTTATCACATGCCTTGTTCCAGTATTTTATCGTATGGTCGGTATTCAGCACAAATGTTGGAACAGTATTCTGGCCGATTACCTGGTCAAGAAGAAGATGACTTTTTTGGGAAATATTCAATTGCTCCTTATATTGTTGCACTTTGTTTTCTAATTGTTCGATTTGCTGTATCAGTTCGGAATTGGGTGGATTATTTTTCATCTGATGCAACCTCCTTGTTAACAATAATAACTTTAAAGATCTGAGATACAAGCTGGGAAATATGAAAATATTTGCCGAGCGAATGAGATTCATTGAAATTTTCAAAAGGTTTTATCTCAAGAAAATAAAAATGATATAAAAAGCCAGCAGCAAATCAGTAAAATAAACACTTGGCTTTCATCCGTATTGGTTTTAGTATTATTAAAATTGTCAATTATATGAAATACCGACTTGCGGTTAAAAAACAAAATGCAGTCGGCATATGAATATCTAATATATTCCGCAACAGGGGGTAGACAATGCAAACTTCCGGATCACTTTATATGATCCTACTATTAGTGGTTCTGCTCGGTTGTTCAGCCTTTTTTTCCGGTTCGGAGACTGCACTGATGGCCATCAGCAAGATTCGATTAAGGCATCTTGCCGATAGCATGCCGAAAAGAGCACATCTGGTTGAAACATTGTTGAAGAAACCTGAACGGTTGATTGGCACTATTCTTCTGGGTAACAACCTGGTTAATGTCGCCATGTCTGCAATTGCCACCGCTCTTGCGCTTTCAATTTGGGGAGAGAAGGGCATTATATATGTAACCGGTATTCTGACCCTGATTATATTGATGTTCGCAGAGATAACCCCGAAGGTATATGCCAAATATTTTAATGAAAGGGTTTCATTTCATGTAGCACCTCTTCTAAATGTCTTTGTGTTGGTGCTGAGCCCGATTGTCAGTGCAATAACCTTTCTGACCAATAAAATGCTTTTGTTCATAGGTTTTGATGTATCAATGGCCAAGCGGGTTTTGTTCACCGAAGCTGAGGTCAAAACCTGCATTGATATGGCTTCAGACCATGGAACCATAACTCCTTCAGAAAAAAGAATGCTTTCGCGTGTTTTTACCCTGAATGACAAAACAGTTGGTCAGGTTATGGTTCCCAAAGAACATATGACTGTTATTGATATAAATGAATCCATAGAGAGTATCAGAAAGAAAATGCTCAAGACCGGTTATTCCCGGTTTCCGGTCGTGAATTCCGTGAAAACTGAAATAATTGGAATGATTTATACCAAGGATTTTCTTCATGTTGTGGTCAGGGAGAAGAAGGCCTCTTTACACAAAATTCTGCGTTCTGCGTACTTCATATCCATTGACAAACCGATTGACGTACAACTGAAAAGTTTTCAGTCCAAAAGAGTGCATCAGGCGATTGTCCTTAATGAAGACGGAAAACCTGCCGGTCTCATCACTCTGGAAGATATTTTAGAGGAACTGGTCGGAAGTATCAAAGATGAACATGATTTCGATTAAAATAAACTGTATGATTAAGCTGTTATGCCGAAGTTAAGGGCACATGTTTTCTGGGTGGTAATATTTTAAGGTTTGTTTATTATGTGGTCTGGAATTATCATTCAAAATGGAGTTTTATATGAACGATAATGAATTGAAACTGGCTGATTCGGAAAAGAAGAAAGATCCGATTTATCAGGTCCCGGTCAATATATTCCTCCTAATCATAGGAAGTGTTTTCTGCGCTGTCGCAATTAACGGGATTCTGATTCCACATGAGTTCTTATCCGGAGGTTTTTCAGGTTTATCTTTGTTTATCCACTACCTTCTGCCAGGTATTTCTGTGGGTATAATCTATTTTCTGCTGAATATTCCCTTGTATGCCCTCGGGTGGAGGTATGTCGGGAGAAGATTTTTTCTATACAGTATAGCGGGTATGGTTATTTTTTCACTGTGTATCGGGCTGATTAAAGTTTCCATCCCGGTGAATGACAAGATATTGAGTGCAATCCTGGCAGGAATTATATCCGGAACAGGTAGTGGGATAATTTTGAGATCACTGGGTTCGGCGGGTGGTCTGGATATTCTTTGCGTGATAACACTGAAAAAGTCATCCATCAGCGTGGGGAATTCGACATTAATTTTTAACAGCATAATTCTCTGTTTTGCTGCGTTTGTATTTTCACTGGATACTGCTCTGTATACGCTAATCTATATTTATGTATCTGCTCAGATAATGAATTTGGTGGTGAGTGGTCTTAGCAAGCGCAAGGCTGTTTTCATTATATCCGACAGGTGGGAGGATATCGCAAGGGATATTTTGAGTAAGACCAGGCGCGGGGTAACAGTAATTGAAGGCAAGGGTGCCTACACGATGCGTGATAAGAATGTGTTGTATACGGTAATAGCCTTGCAGGAACTGCCTCAACTCAAGGCGCTGATACTAAAGATCGATCCGCAAGCGTTTGTTGTGGTCACTGATACTTTGGAGGTGATTGGGCAAGGGGTAGGGAATCAGCCCCACTGGTGAAAGGGATCTCTGATTCGAACAAATTTTCCTGATAGGTTGCATGGTTTTATTCTTGTTGGAATTTATTTATTGTTAACTTGAAAAAAAGGAAGAGTTTCCATGCCGGAAAACATTCAGCGATTTGATCGACCCGCGCATAGATTGCTGACACTTGTGGGTCAAAAAAAAAGAATTCTTATTATGTGTCATAATAACCCTGATCCTGATTCGCTCGCTGCGGCCTTTGCCCTGAAGAGTATTTTCTTTCAGACGATCAGGCGCAAGTCAATCATCGGCTATGGGGGTATTGTCGGTAGAGAAGAGAACCGTCAGCTTATCAAGCGGTTGAAGATCGAGATAACCCATATCTCGGAGATTGATTTCGGAAAGTTTTCCTATATCTGCCTGGTAGACAGCCAACCTAACACCGGTAACAATGCGCTGCCAAAGAATATTCTACCGGATATAGTGATCGATCATCATCCTCTTAGAAAAGATACTATGAAATGTAAGTTCTATGATGTACGGCCTGAGTATGGCAGCTCTTCAACTATTTTAACTGAATATCTTCGGGAGCTTGAACTTTCAATTGACAGCAAACTGGCAACAGCCCTGTTTTATGGTCTTAAAACTGATACGTTTGGTCTGATGCGCTCAAAGGTAAAAGCAGACCTGGATGCCTTTAATTTTCTATTATCCAGGCTGGCACCCCGAACTCTTTCCGCAATTGAAAATCCAAGTATTCCCAAGTCATATTATCTTGTATTTGCTGATGCTATAGAGAACTCAATACAATATAATGACGTTATCGTTTCGAAAATGGGCAGGGTTAACAATCCTGAAATTGCGGCTGAAATGGCTGATTTTTTGTTGCGGATGGAAAACGTCAGATGGGTCTTATGTATGGGAGAATATCAGAACAATCTGGTTCTTTCAATGCGCACATCACGCAGAGGATGGTATGCGGGCAAGGTTGCAGTGCGGTTGATGCGCGGACTTGGAACCGGAGGAGGTCATGAGAAAGCCGCAGGCGGAAAGGTCGATCTCAACTCTCTCGGCCCTGAAGAACGAAGCCGCGTTACCAAGAAAATAATCGAACGTTTTTTAAAGGTGGTCGGGGCAGGTGGCGTACAGGGCAAGCCCTTGACAGCAACCTCCACCAGGCGAGTTCCGGTTTAAGAAACAGAGGGGTTTGATCTGTCTGGGAGGCTTGCGGGCTATTTCTGAATATGACTCAGCGGTAGCGTCTCTTCTCGTTCTCTACCACATCAATAATTTCATTAATAATAGTGGGTAGTTTGCGTATCACCCGTTCCCATGAAACGGTTTTAGGGGTTTCATAAAGTTGGTTCTGAATGTGTTCTTTGCTTTTAGTGATTGAAGACAATAAACCCATTTCCAGAAATGGTTTGAACTCCTCTTGGGAAGTGACAAAGGAGGTAAAACGGTCAACCATGGAATACGGGGCAAGTAAAAGGTCTCCGGCAGTCAGGATTACATCTCTGAACACGTTATCCACGATGGCTTCTTCTTTGTTGGTATCGTACTTCAAACCGCAGAAGGCGGCATTGTCAGAATACATTTTAATGAGTTCGTCCGCAACGTTAAGGTATGTAATGGTCAGATCACGGATAAAGTGCTCGGATATCTCCAGTCCTTCATCGATAACAAGAGCACTTAAAAGCGTACTCACAATATCAATGCCCATTTTATGAAGCCCCTTGCTGCGGTCTTCTTCGGAGACTATTTGATGTTTATGATCGAAGGCTTCCGTTGAAATCTCCACCTGGGCGCAATGGCTGGCCTTGCGATAAACCTCGATCAGGGTAAATATTTCAACACCCCAGTCAGTGGCAAACTGCATGCGTTTGAGCAACTGGCTGTCAAATACCACTTCTCCGGAAAGCTGGTAATTAAAGGCGAGAAGAAAATCTACCAGCCGTAATACCCTTTCTTCCTGGGTTTCAGTAAATTTTCGCTTCAAGCTGATCAGTAAAGGATCCAGCAAGAGACGTTTTACCCTACCAAAAAATTCCATGTCTTTGATACGGGCGTAATAGGCCTTGCTGAAGGGATAATTGAGAACCTGGACCGGGTAGAAAATTCTGTCCAGCTGATTGCGCTGGAATGTGCGGATATCGGCATCTATCAAACCGACAGTCTGGGCTTCCATGGCCAGCGCGATCCCGAAGGAGAGAAACATATTGCGGCCTTTACCGGGTTGATCCAGGCCGAACCCAGCCTCAGACAGCTGCTGGTATATTGTTGTAAAACCCGGGCCGTCGTTGTTCTGGATGATATAGTTTTTTATTTTTTGTTGTTCCAGAATCTCAACAAGTTGATAAGCTTCATCTTCAGTCGCTTTGTCCAGGCCGAAAATAATCTGTGAAAGATACGTGGCATGGCGCAATTGTTTTACAATATTTTCAAACACCGGGCGATTCTCCGGGACGGTGTATTCGGATGCAAGCAGAGGAATCGCCAAAATCGCTTTCTTCCATTTGGAATGCAACCGCAATTCTTTGCGCATATGCGGATGTTCCCTGGTTAAGAGATGAAACGTGGTGACGTTGGTATGTTTCTGGGCAAAATCAGACATTTTTTCTCTCCTGTTTTTCTCTATAATACTTTGTATTATGTCGTATTATGCTTCTATGCATAAATTGTTACAGGATGATCAGTTTTTTTATTGCTTTTATATTATATAATAATACAGTTTAAGGGAGTAATAGTCAAAGTTGTTGATTGTAAGGCTGTAAAAACATCATGAAAAAGGTTGATTTTCGATGTGTTGCTGCCATGAATTGAATATGGTTATCTGTATGTTAAGTTGTTTTGTCCAGTCCTGAAAAAGGAGGATCAGTAATGGTAAAGTTAATGAAGAATGTTTCTCAAAAAGCCGGGTTTGCCCCTGGTTCCATTATCCATGTTGGCGAGCAAAAGGTAGAAGAGGTCAAAATCAGCATTATAGATTATGATGTAGACAAATTTGAGGAAAAGACAATTGAGAATGTTGAAGAGTGTTTTCCATTCAAGGACACGCCATCCATAACCTGGATCAATATTAGCGGAATACATCAGACTGAAATTATTGAAAAAATCGGCAAACACTTTGAACTACATCCACTGCTGATGGAAGATATCCTGAATACAGGGCATCGACCCAAGATGGAAGATTTCGGGGAGTACATTTTCGTAGTCTTGAAGATGCTCTATCAGGAAAACGAAGATGGGGAGATAACATCTGAACAAGTAAGTTTGTTCTTTGGAGAAAACTATGTGATATCATTTCAGGAAAGTGAGAAAGACATATTTGATCTCCTCAGAGATAGATTACAGCATGGGAAAGGGCGTATCAGGAAGATGGGGGCCGACTATCTGGCCTATGCCATAATTGATGCAATTGTTGATAATTATTTCAAAATCCTTGAAGATATTGGAGAGCAGTTAGAAAATACAGAGGAAATCCTGTTAGACCGTCCAAACCCGGAAGTCCTGCAAACGATTCATTCAATGAAAAACGATATGCTGTTTTTGAGAAAAGCGATCTGGCCCTTTCGGGAAGTTATCAGTTCCCTGGAGAGGGGGGAATCGTATCTGATAAAGGAAACAACCATTATCTATCTGCATGATGTGTATGAACACACGATCCAGGTGATAGATACAATCGAGATGTTCAGAGATATTATTTCGGGAATGCTTGATACCTATCTTTCCAGTATCAGTAATAAAATGAACGAAGTCATGAAAGTATTGACGATCTTTGCGTCTATATTCATTCCACTGACCTTTATGGCCGGGGTGTACGGGATGAATTTTGAATTCATGCCTGAATTGCATTGGCGTTGGTCATACCCCATTCTTTGGATAGCTATGCTGAGCGTCGGTATATCCTTGTTAGTTTTTTTCAAAAGAAAAAAATGGCTTTGATGAAGTATTCTTTTTCCTGCTAAATGATTTGTATCCATACTCTCATCAAACTCAGCCAAGCCGTAAGCTGGTTAAGTTTCTGTATTGATTGCCGGAAATATCGGTCGGTTAGCATCGCAAGTGATTGATTAAAACGTATACCCTATGGAGAAATGAAGCCGACCTTTACTTTCATCAGCCTTAGGATCAAGATTGAAACCGTAGAGCAGGCTGATTGGGCCGATCGGGGTAATGTAACGCAAGCCTCCTCCTATTGATGAGCGGAATTTCTCCAGATCTGTTTCGATAAACAGATTGCGGACACTGCCGATGTCATAAAAAGCCGCAAGTTCAAAGTTATGTCCGACGTCGATTCGGGTTTCAAGACTGCCCATCAAGGCAGAGCGACCACCGATTGGGTCACCATTGGAATCGAAATAGAGCAGATTTTCATCAAATCCCCGCACATCGGAAGTGCCACCAAGAAAGAAGAGTTGATCATCCGGGATGATTCCGGATGAACTGTAGGAGTCTATATGTCCATACCTTCCGAGGCAGGCGAATGTTATGCGTGGATGCGGAGTTATATAGTATCTCAAATCAAACCGGTATTTATAAAAATTGTCGAGGGAGTTTTTTATCCCGTTTGAGATATCGACGGAAAATGATGAAACCATCCCGGTTCGAGGACGTATAAAAGAATCGCGTGTATCATAGCTGACTGAGGGTGTTGATACCAGAATGCTTCTGGGTTCGTAGACATCGACATTGATGATATCGCTATTCGGATCAAAGGCACTGCTTCTGAACTGGTCTCGCTGCTCAAAACGAAAACTAATACCGGCATACATACTTTTCGATATTTTTTTGGAAAAACTCAGGCTTGAACCAATGATCCTTGTCCCGAAAATCTGATTAAACTCTTCTCTTTTTTCAGAAAACACACCGAAGTTGGCTGAAAGGTGATAACCGAATAATCTTGGCTCATTTATGCCAAATTCTGCTCGATAGCCTATCTGGCTTAATTCGTAACCGGCCCATGTGTCTTTGTTTGTGCCAAAAAGATTGTGGTCGCCGGCTCTGGTTTGAATAAAAAAGCCCCTATTTGTTTCGTATCCGCCCCCGGCTTGAATAAAATATGGTTTCTCCTCTTCGATTTCTGCGAAAAGATTTACTGTTTTCTGCTTATTTTCCAAACCGACAGGTTTTATCTTCACGGATTTGAAGATGCCAAGGTCCTGAAGGTTGCGCTGTGCAGTGAGTAATGCAGCAAGGGAGAAAGGTTCTCCCGGGGCTGTATCTATTTCGTTTGCCAAGATCTTATTTTTTGTACGGAAATTTCCGCTGTAGTAAACCTTTCCGGTTGATACATAGGGACCGGTATCAGCTGTGTATATTACAGAGGCTTTTGTGCGGTCCGTACTCAGCATGACCTCGCTTTTCACCTTAACATGCGGATAACCTTTTTCCGAGAGCAGTGCGGAAAGTGCGCTTTCATCATTTCTCAGCATATATTTTCGAAATGGTTCTCCCTCTTTTAAGGCGATTACATCATAAGCTTCCTGGTCTGAAATACCGGTCGCACCAACAATCTTAATCGAAGTGACAATTGTTTGAATTCCCTCATTTATGGCGATTTTAACGGCAACACTATCGTTGTCGGGGCTCCATTCGATATTTTTGTTTACGGATGTGTCCAAAAATCCATATCCGGCATACAGCGCCTTTATCGCAAGCTGGTCATCATCCAGCGTTTCCGGGATAAAGATTCCTTTGCGGATAAATCCTGATCTGCGGGTCAGCATCTGTTTTTGTATTTTCTTGCTCGTAAACATTGTATTGCCTGAAATCTCTATACTCGAAACCTTTGAACAGGAGCCTTCGTCTATAATAAGCCGCAGTTTTCTTGCAATCCTGGATTTATTTGTGCTCTTCGACTCATCGATCTTTATGCTGGTTTCGGCAAATCCAGCTTTGCGATAACGCTCTTGTATCTTCTTGATGCTTTTTTTCAAACCGATATCATTTTTGTTGCCTTGTTGAAAAAGTAAAAGATCTTTTTTGAGTGTGTAGTCGCAGAACTTTTTATTATTAATAAAATCGATTTCATATAACGGTCCTTCATCTATTGTCAGTGATATAAAAGCACTGTTTGACTCCGGATCTTTGGTTAGGGTGAAGTCTACGATGCACTCAGGGTATCCTGCTTCGCGGTAGAACTTGGTGAGATTTTTTACATCTTTTATTATGTCTTCTTTTCTGAAACGGCCTGAGTAGCCAGGCATCAATGAAGCTCTCCAGACTTTCAGTTTTGCCTTGATTCTTGCATTACCGAAAGACTGATTCCCCTTGACATCGAGATTATTGAGCCTGATAAAAGGGCCTTTTAGAATTTCAATGTGAACAATAATGTTTCCATCATGGGGATCTTCTTGCCAAGCAGTTTTGATCAGCGGTGCAGTGAAACCCTCATTCTGAAAAAATTTGGTTAAGAAATTATCCTGATCGGTTAGTTCATCCCGGCTGAAAACACTACCCACGTACATGGTCATACGGTCAATGACATCCCTTTCAAAAAGAGGAAATTCTCCATTGATCTTGATATCCTTTATGTATCGAAAGGGACGCAGGCGTAGTACAATTGAGATTGCACCAAGTTCCTCTCGTGATTCAACATCTATCGATTGAAATTTGTTGCTGAGTTTTAATGCCTTGATTGAATCTTGCAGGAGAGAGGGTGAGAATAGCTGGCCCTCCTGAATATAGATGGTGTTGCGTATCAGGTCGATCCATTGTTCCTCAGGGCCGTGAGCATCCAGAATTTCGATGTAAATTTTATGAATCAGCTGATTAGCGGAGTCATTTTCAAGCCCATCCTGATCGCTATTTGCATAAACTGATGAGAAACAAGCAAAGAATAGAATCAAGGCATAAACGCTGCAAATGATTTTATTGGGTATCGTATATGTTTGCATGAAAAACACCTTGCGCCTACCGGAATTCCAATCTGTATTGTATTTCCGCACCGAAAATTCCGCTGCTGTCTTCAAATCCGCTGATCATGAGATTCTCATAAAGTTTATATTCCGCAATGGCACGCTGAATCATTTCGCTGTTTTTGGATTCCATAGCGTATTTTACGCTCAACCTCCTGGAAAGATCTTTGCCGATAGTCACTTTGATCCTGTCTGATGTAGTATTATTTTCATCAGATCCCTGTTCAACTTCCAAGATATCGAGACCTGTAGTCCTTTTTATATCCTCGCTGAACGCGTTTGCGATGAGTTCGGTTAGCATCTGAGAAGCGGAGAGAGAAACACCTCCATCGGCCTTAATCAATTCGCGTGTGGTTTTCCCGAACAACACAAGAGATAAAATATCCTCGGACTCTTCTACGGGGTCCGAGCTTAATTTAAAAGCCAGCTGATCAGGTGTGCCCGAAGCTGCTAAATACACCAGCCAATTTCGAATTCTAACTTCGCTCATAATATCAATAACGGGTTCGATTTTATAGGGATTGAGAAAATCGATGATACCTCTCGTTATAGTGAATGTTTTATTTCTGTAGGTGATCGTACCAGATTCAACCTTGGCGCGACCGCTGATAAGAGGCTGGTTAAATTTGCCGGCAATGGAAAGGTCAGGACTTATATCCATCTGGGCCAGATTATTATCGATAACAAAAGGGTATCTGCGTTTAAGAGCAATGTCAATGCTCATATTTTTAAGAAAGGGCACTCTGGTCGTCTGCCGGGGTAAAGGCACTTCACGTTTTCTTTTGACGACACTCTGCAGGAGGCTCAGATCGACATCTTTATAATAGGTCCCTTCAATAATGACGATTTGTCCTGTAATCGATGATTTATTCTGCGTCCCTTGCATTTTAAGGTCAGTATTCAACAGCATATCCAAAGTGTCCGGTATTTTAACAGGTATAGTGTCCGCATTGAGTGCTATCTGTATCTCCGCCGGTTTAAAATCTTTAAGAAATATTTTGCCTGCCAGAGAAAAACGGCCCGTATCAATTTGACCCTTGAGTTGATCAATATCGATCACATGCGATGTGATGTGGATAGGCCCGCTCATGTTATGGAGCTTCTGCTGGGTATAGGGAAGTGTGAGTCCTGCTTTGTCCAGCTTAATATTGGCTTGCACATCGGGGGCTTCAAGAGTTCCTGCAATGTTGGCTGTGACAAAGAGGTTGCCGGTTATATCCGATATATCTTTAATAAAATAGCCGAAAATTTGTAAAGGAATATTGCCGTTGGCTTTTAGACTGAGTTGGCCGCCAATTTCCCCTGAACCGGATATATTGACAATTCCTGAATCGAGTATAACAAGATCGAAGGGTAGTGCTGAGAATGCTTTGTTTTTCAGTGAAATGGAAACATCTTCGGTACGAATAAGATCCATTTCCTGTGAAAAGAGACGCAGTGATGAGATATCGATCGAGGCACTGGTTGTTTCAAGGTCTTGCTTGTTACCGCTTAATTCAATCTTGCCACTCATTTTTCCATCAAGATCAGGGAGTTTCGCCAGTTTAAAATACGGGCTGAGAACAGTCTGATCAAAATACGCGTTTGCGGAGAATTCGTTACTGCTAAGATTGTATAGTCCTTCAAAAACAAAATTCAATTTTCCCCAAATGCGGGCGATTTTGTCATGGAGTTCAACCTGAATGCGGGTATCGCTGAATTCTTTGCCTTTGATACGTAGATTATTGAGTAATACCGTGCCGTTGACTTGGGGATTTTCCAGGGAACCTTTTCCCGAGAAGTCCAGCAGGAAATTGCCTTCGGCAACTCCCTGATCGCGAATTTTGTCAATATGATGCAGTGAGATTTCATTTGATATGATCGAAACCTGAAAGGTTTTCTGGAAGGATAACCAGCCTGCACAGGAAATCTCTTCATCAGGCGCCATGCTGATTTGAAAATTATCAAGTAAAAGCTTTGTTTCTTTTAAGTATGAATTAAGCGTGAGTCCGGCTATTTTCTGAAAACCTAAATCAAGGTCGGTTCCAACAAGGGTTATTACTCCCTGGGGATTTTTCAGCTTGCCGGTTACATGTGCACCCAGAGAAAACTTGCCGCTGAATACATCCAGAAAATCCTCAAGAAAGAGAGAATCCCCTTTAAGGTCGATGCTCACAAGCGGATCATTGAGCACCTTTAAGGCGTTTTTTTCAAACAGTTGTACAGAACCAGATACATCAAGTCTTGATTTGCGGTTGCGTATGTTCGTATTTATCATTGACAGCATTCCATCGCGTAATTGCATCTCTATGGAGATATCGCCTATACGAACGTCTTTGGTTGCCAGATTTATTCCCTGCAATGAGAGAAATGCCTGTAATGATTCGAGGCTGCCGTTTATTTGCATGTTGCCGTCCAATGTGCCGGAGGTAAATATGTTTTCAATAAAGACATTGGGTTTCACATTTTGGAATTGGGCTGAAAGATTAATCGGGAAAACCCGATCGGGTCTCCAGTCATCATTGAAGAGTTTGATCGAACCAAGGCCTCGGATGAAAGATCCCTGATTGGCAATGACAAATCGAGGGATGTTCATTATTCCGTTTTTATCCAGATTTGCATGTAGTTCGATAGTGCCTAGATTGATATCCCGCAGGCCAAACTTTTCTCCGGTAATAATGGCTGAAAAAACCGGAGCCTGTAAAGATCCTGAGATGCTGGCTTCCATCTCAAGTGTGCCGCGCACATCCTGCGGGCTAAAATCCGGCAGGAAATCACCCGGGGCAGGGGAATACACTTTAAAAGCCGCCGATAATGCCTGAGAAGAAAGATCATACGAGCCATGTGCGGCAAGGGTATTTTTACCGATTCCGGCTTCAAACAGTGATACGTCTGCTATCCCCTGGTTTATTCTTGCCTCGGAATAAATGTGGAGATCGACAGGTTTTTTGATAAATGTTGTTTTGAGATGGCGCAGAATTACAGAAAGATCGCTTTTCACTGCAAGTGTTTTTGGGGAAATACCCTTGCCAACGATATTAAGCTTTGATTCCAGGTTGCCCCGGATATTTTGATTTTCTACTATCATCTTTTCGAGTTTTATTCCCTGCAGATCAAGAGATGCCTGGTAGGTAATTGCATCCAAATCTCTTACGGAACCCAGGAACCCCTGGCTGAATGCTTTTTTCAGGTTTGCTTTTCCCTGCAGGCTGATGTGTCCCGAATCTAGAACTGCCCGTGCCTGATTTATAGTCAGGATGCGATCCTTAAGCTGGCATTCAAGATCAGTGCGTTTGAGTAGATATTTTGATATGAACCCGCCCCCATATTGAAGATCGATTTTCAGTTCAGGATTATTGATTGAACCCAGGGCCGTGATTCGGGCCACAACCTGACCCGATAGATTTGTTGATAGGTTGAAATCTTTCCTGGCTTCTGCAAGTGAAATCATCAGATTCAGATCGAGGTCTAATGCCGGACGAGTGAATGCTTCTAGAATAGTGCCGGAAAGCCTCAGCTGGGAATGTCTATTGTTTGCTCTAAGCAGCAGCGGCTCGATTCGGCCCTCTTTAATTGCTGCTTGCAAGGTAAATTGGTTGAGTTCCGTTTGGAATTGCTTACTCTTTACATGCCATTTCCCTGTTTCTATGGAGAAATTCCCTGATTGTTCATCAAGATTTGCATCGGCTTTGATTTCGATATGCTCCAGGACAGCATTGATTTTTTGAGAATCCATATCAAAGTGAACACTGCCGTTAACACAGGAAAACTTTTTTACAATTATATTGATCGGAAGAGCGTGCAAACCATTCGAATTTGATGATACAGATGATTTTTTCTGCCCGGATTGTCCTTTCGAGATTGTTTGTAAAAGATTGACTCTGCCCTCGTTGTCGACCCGGATTGCAGCCCATGGATTTTCGAGAATCAATAATGTAAAAACAAGCTCTCCCTTGAAAAAAGAAAGCCTGGAAATCCTAACGGAAAGTTTTTCAATCCCGGCGATGGCTTCATGGGAAACATCGTTCAGCACAACATTTCTCAGTTCAAAATAACATTTTATTGCTGAAAATTGATATGTTTCCCAAGTTATAGTCCCAGGGATTATTTCATTGATTTTTGCCTGGATAAATTTTTGGGCATGATCGGTTTGCAGGTATAAATGGGCGCTCGTTATCAAAAGAGCCATCAGTCCAATTATTATTACAATCCCAATGAAGATCGATTTAATAAGCTTTTTCATGTTAATAAGTTATAATAAGAAAGGATTTGTATTTTCAAAATGCTTTGCCTAAAAAATTAACGCCGGATGCCTATATTCATTAATATTCCTTATAATCGCCATGATATTCTAAAGTTTGCTTTGCAGTCCTTATATATACTCCGACTTGCTTGCCAGATCTATAACAACCAGAAAATACAAAAAAAAGGCAATAGATTATTGTCGAATTATCAGGCATTGGTTGAGACAATTTAAATGAAACCGAGCAGTATCGACCGTATTCAAAGCAGCACGCTAACAGGAAAACATCCGCCCGTTTGATTTTTACAGCAAGAGAATTACTATAGGTAATGCGTTGCAGGTTAATATAAATCCAAATAGGAGGTGCTGCTATGAGCCATTATGACACTGCAGTAAGAGGCTATACGGCCAAGCGTGTAGAGGAAATAGAAACAGCCGATATTTTGATCGGCATCCCGTGTTACAATAACGAATCTACCATTGCTCATGTTATCCAAATGGTAACCCATGGATTGGCCGAGTACTATAAGGACAAAAGGAGCGTGATTGTAGTTGCGGACGGGGGATCGACAGACGATACCCGCGAGGTGGCCAAGGAATTTCAAATTAAACCATGGCAGGAAAAGATTGTCTCGATCTATCGTGGACCCGCCGGAAAAGGCACCGCGTTGCGTTCTATTTTTGAGAGTTCTTTGCGATTGAAGGTCAAGGCATGCGCTGTGGTTGACTCGGATCTCAGAAGTATAACCTCACATTGGGTTAAACATCTTCTAGACCCCGTTCTGGAAAAGGGCTATCACTTTGTTGCCCCGGTTTACATGCGTCACAAATATGATGGAACGATCACAAATAATATTGTTTATAATTTGACAAGGGCTCTTTATGGGAAAAGAATCAGACAGCCTATCGGAGGAGATTTCGCCTTTTCTCTTGATCTCGCGAAATTCTATTCCGAACAGGATGTTTGGCAAACCGATGTGGCTCGGTTCGGTATCGATATATGGATGACAACATCTGCGATAAACAATGGTTTCAAAATATGTCAGTCAAATTTGGGAGTGAAGGTACATGATGTGAAGGACCCATCAATGCAGCTTGGCCCGATGTTCAGGCAGGTCTTATGGACCCTGTTTTCCCTTATGGAACTTTACGAAGTACGCTGGAAAGCCATCAAAGCCAGCGAACCGGTTGAGACCTTCGGTATTAAGGGATTTATTGAACCTGAACCGGTAAAAGTGAATCTTGATGCCCTGATTGAAAATTTCAAGATAGGGTTCCAGCAGTTTGGATCCCTGTGGAAAGAAGTTTTTTCCGAGGGATGCTTTCAGGAAATTGAGAATTTTTCGAAAATTGAAAAAGATTCATTTTTCTTCCCGGTCGAGGTCTGGGTAAAAATTATGTATGAATTGGCAGCAACATTTCATGCATGGCCCCAAAATAGAAACAAATTGATTGATTTGATGGTGCCATTGTATTATGGACGTGTTGCCTCTTTTGTGAATAAAAGTTTAAATATGAGTTCCGAAGATGCCGAAAAGCTTGTTGAAGAACAGGCACAATTATTTGAAGATTATAAAGACTATCTTTTGCAGATGTGGGATAGAAAAGGATAAGGGGGCATAAAATAAGAAAGTATGGATGTCTTGTATACGGTTTTTCAGAGCTTGCGCATTCAGGACATATTGGACATCCTCATTATTGCGACCCTAATCTACATTCTGCTGATCTGGTTTAAAAGAACTGCTTCCCGTTTTGTGTTTGTCGGTATAAGTCTGCTTGGAGTAGTATACATCATAGCCAGAATCTTTCATCTCTATCTCACTTCGATGGTTCTGCAGGGTTTTTTTGCCATCCTGGTGATTGTTCTTGTGGTAATTTTTCAAGAGGATATCCGCAGGTTTTTTGAGCGAATCGCACTATGGCGATCTCTCAGGAAGCCCCTTTCCAAGGGAGAACAGGTTTATCTTAACGATGACGTTAAAATTCTCGTTGAAAGTGTTGCCGAGTTTGCTTCAAAGAGAATTGGGGCCCTGATAGTGATCCCGGGCAGTGAACCATTGGACCGGCACCTAAAAGGCGGCTATAATTTGAATGGTGAACTGAGCCAACCTTTGTTATCCAGTATTTTTGATACCCACTCGATCGGTCATGACGGAGCGGTTATCATCGACAAGAGCCACGTGATTAAATTTGGATGTCACCTGCCATTATCCTTGGATACCAAGAAATTCGGCAGGTTTGGTCTGCGCCATACTGCAGCCATCGGCCTTTCAGAACGATCCGATTCATTGTGTATCGTGGTTTCTGAAGAACGAGGCACAATCTCTGTTGCCAGAGAAGGAAAAATCAGAGTGGTGACCAACCCGACCGAACTCAATTCAATTCTGAGGCATTTCTACGAAGAAAAATTGCCTGCTCCGAGAAAAAAGATTGTATCCCACTGGGTAAGAAGAAACACGGCGGAAAAAGCAGTCGCTGTTTTATTAGCCATCGGCCTTTGGGCTGTTTTCGGCTACCAGAAGGAATCGGTACAACGCGACTATGTTGTGCAGATAGAATATCGTAAAGTTTCATCGCAGGAATGGGGAATCGAGGAGACTCGAAGAAAAGAAGCGACCGTCACCCTTATGGGCTCACCTCAGGCATTTGACCTTTTCGACCCGGCAACTCTGAAAATATCGGTCGATTTGTCTGTTCTGCAGGAAGGTAGACAGGATATCATCCTGACCAGAGATATGATCAGGATCCCCTCAAATCTTTCCGTGGTGAATTTTCAACCGGAACAAATCCAGATCAATGCATACAAGCTTTATACGATTGATTCAAAGCTTGAACCGAAAACAACCGGGTCATTGCCCCCACAGTTTGTTCTGAAGAGTATTACCATAAGTCCGGAAAAAATCAGCGTGCTCGGACCATATAAATTTATTAAGAATACTAATATAATAAAGTCCGAACCAGTTGACCTTTCCACCATTACCCAAAGCGCAACATTTGACACCAAGATAATCCTGCCATCTGAAATGCGTTTTAAAAACGGCCAGAATCCTTCAGTCAAGGTTACGGTAGAGGTTGAGCAGAAAGTAGAGCAGGTGCAGACTGAATAAACAGATATATCCAGTGGATTGGCTCACTCACTTTATTATATAAATTGGATTGCATCGAGGAAGAGTTTTGTGTTCGGACTCAACGGGATTTTTTTGCACTCATCTGAGGAAAAAAAACGTGCTTCTGACGCATCATCCGATGCCGCTGGTTCACCGCCGATATATTCAGCCAGAAAGTCTACAATTACATAATGGAAACGGACATTGCCGACTGTATCCCGCTCGATCACATCGAACGCAAATATAGGGCCCAGCACCTTGATAGAAACACCTGTTTCTTCCAGAACTTCTCTTTGGGCAGCATCCTGAAGGGTTTCTCCCAGTTTGATCTTTCCTCCCGGGATGGCCCATAGATTTTTGTCGGGTTCGGCTTTGCGTTTTACAAGAAGAACATTACCGTTTTTGACTACTACAGCGCCAACCGCTGCCCGCGGCAGATCAGGGTAGGTAGCATCTGACATCGGATTTCTTGTTTCCAGACGAACGTATAGTGCTGTATCCGGGATATACTCAATGCTAGCTTACAATGTAGACCTTATCTCCAACCCTGGCCTTTTCTTTTACTTTAATGCCGATGAGGTCGCCGGCCTTGGCTTCAGGAACACTGTTATTATCGATCTGCATTGATTGTATGGTTTCCTCAAAATTGGATGTGGCACCTTCAATTAAGATTGTATCTCCGACGTTGAGCTCTCCCTCAAGTTGGATTCCGGCAACGCCTATCTTTCCGAAGAAGTGCGTGACTGTTCCGATGAGCTTTTTCTCTTCAGCCATCCGAGTTCCTCCTCTCTTGTGAATAAAGATATTTAAGGGTATATTATAAATTGTGAAATATAAGACTACAAGCGAAAAAGGTCGGTTTATCAAGAGTTGGTTAGAGCGGATTTAAAATCTATGTTGTTTATGAAATAATGTAACAAATAATTATATTGACATTCATTGGAGATCCGCATCAATAATTTCTTATCCATATGAGAAGATATTGAAAAATGCAAGGTTCACTGCTCACTGAAATAATTATAGTCCTGGGACTGGCTGTTGCTGTCCTGTTTGTGTTTTTACGAATCCGTATGCCGACAATTCTAGGCTTTCTTCTGACCGGAATCATTGCCGGACCTGGCGGCCTTGGTCTGATTAGTGCCCCCCAAGATGTTGAAATGCTGGCAGAATTCGGTGTAATCCTTTTGCTGTTTACAATTGGTATTGAGTTTTCCTTGAAAAATCTATTGCAGATTAAGCGATCTGTTTTGCTGGGCGGTGCGATTCAGGTGTTCCTCACGATTGGAATAGTTTTTGGGGTGTGCAAATCTTTTGGTCTCTCATATGGTAATTCGTTTTTTATCGGATTTCTTGTCACTTTGAGCAGCACGGCGATTGTTTTAAAGCTTTTACAGGAAAGAGCTGAAATTGACAGTGCATACGGACGCATTACCCTTGCTGTTTTGATATTCCAGGATATTGTCGTGGTACCGATGATGATATGCATTCCCTTTCTTACAGGAGCATCAGGGGTTGTTCAAGTTCCGCCCCATCTTCTTCTTATTAAAGGATCAGCCCTGATAGTTTTTACCTTTCTCTGTTATAAATGGCTGGTTCCTAAGTTGCTTTATTATGTTGCAAAAACACGTAGTCGGGAACTGTTTCTGTTGAGCATTGTATTCATATGCTTTTCTATTGCCGGGATAACATATTTTCTTGGCCTTTCTCTAGCATTGGGAGCTTTTCTGGCGGGATTAATCATATCTGAGTCCGAATACTCGCATGAGGCTTTAGGAAGAATTCTTCCATTCAGAGATCTCTTTGTGAGCTTTTTCTTTATTTCCATTGGAATGCTGCTGGATATATCCTTTTTTCTTCAATACCCCGGGGTCATTCTCCTGATTGCACTTGGAGTCATCCTACTAAAAATATTAACCGGATCTGTTGCCTCAATGCTGCTCGGTTACCCACCTAGAATTATGATACTTGCAGGGTTTGCTTTGTCACAGATTGGTGAATTCTCATTTGTGCTGTCAAAAGTCGGCACGGAATATGGTCTGCTGACAAGTACAACTTATCAGATTTTTCTTGAAGTTACACTGATCACAATGGCAATGACACCATTCATGATCACCTTGGCTCCAAAGGTGGCAGATATCATGGCAGCCCATCATGTTCTTCCAGGACTTAAACGCGGCCTGTTTCGATTACAGGAAGAGCTCTCGCCAAAAAAACACCTCAAAGACCATCTTATTATCATTGGGTTTGGCGTCAATGGCAAAAATATCGCGGAAGCCGCTAAGGAATCTGAAATTCCCAATATAATTATTGAATTGAATCCGGATACCGTTCACAAGGAGCAGGCCATGGGCAGGCCGATCTATTACGGTGATGCAACCCAGGAAGCTATTCTGGAGGTTTGTGATATTCACGATGCCAGGATCGTCGTCATAACTGTTCCGGATGTTTCTTCTGTAAGAAAAATCACAGCGCTCGCCAGAAAGTTGAATCCAAACGTTTACCTGATCGTACGTACCCGCTATGTTCAGGAAGTGAATCCTCTGTATCAACTGGGAGCAAATGAAGTAGTGCCGGAGGAATTTGAAACCTCGATTGAAATTTTTTCACGTGTTCTTACGAAATACCTCAAGCCATCGGAAGATATTCAAAGATTGACTTCCAAACTGCGTTCCTGTGGATATCAAATGTTAAGAAGCCCTTCAATTGAATCTGCCGCGGTTTGTGACCTTGCAATCAATTTGCCGGATTTCAGGATCTTGACCGTACGTCTATATGCGCATTCACCATTTGCCGGGAAAAAGATCGAAGATATTCAGATGAGAAAAAAATATCATGTCAGTATTATGGCAATCAGGCGTGGAACAGATCTGATCCTGAATCCGGGAGCTGAAGACATCTTACTCAATGATGACGAGTTGGTCCTGGCAGGTCAAACCCATTTTATCGATCAGCTTTTGCCGTTCTTACATTAACAGGCAAGGTTAATTGTATTATTGCGCAGGGTTGCTCTACTTTTTTTAAGATAAATATCCTTCTGTCTATTAGCCTGTATTTACAGGGCAAGTATGGCTTGCCGTTTTTATTGAATAAAATTATTGTTGAATAAGCTTTTCTCCCAGGCCAAATGCCGTAAGGTTTATATCGTGTTTGTCTTTTGACATGCTATTTTGGATTACATTTTTAAAGTCTTGTATACTTACCGGAAGGTCGCCAAGTGCGGATAGTGCCCCAAGCATGATAATGTTTCCAAGAATAGGATTGCCAAGTTTTACGGCCTGATCGGTTGCATCAATAAACCATACTTCAGCAGCCAGATCCTCGGCCGATTTTATGGTTTCTTCCATTGAAGGGTAGTCCAGTTCGCCGGCAATCACACCCACCGGATGAATCGGTCTGGTATTACTCAATATCTTTACCCGGGGATTACCATAATCGCATAGAACCCGGATCGCTTCGGACGGTTCCAACGCAACAACAACGTCGGCTTTTCCCTTCGGAATCTGCGGACTCCAGCTTCCGCGAGTGGAAACTCTGAGGTGGCTCATAACAGAACCGCCTCGCTGTGATGCCCCGAATGTTTCGCCGATTGTGACAACATAACCGTTATTTACCAGCATGCTTGCCAGAACCCTTGATGCCATGACGTTTCCCTGTCCACCTACACCTGTAATGATTATATTATATGGATCTTTTGTCAATTGTTTGGCTGTCATTGTTTATGCTGCCTCCTTTCGGGTAATGGCTTTAGCGGGGCATATATCAGCACATACCCCACAACCGATACAGAGCACTTCGTCAAGTCGAGTCACCCCTTTTGTCTTGTCCCATGTCAGACCGGGACACCTGAATATGCGGGTGCAGACACGGTTGCAGCCGCAGTTTTCGCCAATGCATAGACTTTCATCGATGGACATCTCATATTTCTTGGCAGCTTTTCTTTCAGGGCTTAGAGCACATTTCTGACTTAAAATCAAAACCTTGAGACCTTCTTGCGTATCTTCAATCAGATCATTCAGAATCTTGCGGGTTTCTTCCAGTTCAAAAGGATCGCGTATTTCTACTCGGGCGCCCATTGCCCTGCATATTTCAGCAATGTCGAGGCCGGGCACTTCCTGGCCAAGGGCGTTGATTTCAAGACCCGGATGGGGCTGGAACCCGGTCATGGCAGTCCCACTGTTGTCAAGCAACACCATGGTGAAATTGGAATTATGATGTCTGGCATTGACCAGGGCAGGAATTGCAGAGTGGAAGAAGGTAGAGTCACCGCATACTGCCAGGATCGGCTGATCAAAACCAAATTGCCCTAGTTTGCCAAAACCGCTTGCAAGGCCGCTACCCGAACCCATGGAATGACATGTCTTCAAGGATTGGAAACCAGTGGGCAGTATCGCCATGGTGTAGCAACCGATATCTCCGCATACAAATCCTTTACGGCCATCCAGTTCAAGCGCGTTGTGTATACTCCAGAATGATGCCCGGTGGGGGCATCCGGGACAGAATGTCAAATCCCGCTGTGGTGCTCCGGAAATTACGGTGGCCTGTGCTTTTGCGGCGTAGTTTTCAGATTTGGCCTGGTAATCTATACCCATTATTTTTGCTATAGCGTTTATTACCAGATCAGGATTCAATTCACCAACCATGGGAAGCGACGCATCATTCTTGCCATAAAACGTTTTGACCCCGATCTCATGAGCCATCTCGGCAGCAAGGACTTTTACGTTTTCTTCCAGGAAGGGTAAAACTTCCTCGACGATAAGGATATTATCAGCCATTGCCAGATGCTTTTTCAACAGATTCGGCGGAAGAGGCCAGGTGGTGCCGAGTTTCAGGAGGCCGACACGGTCTTCAAGCTTAAGCACATCGATGGCCTCTCTGCTGTAGAGAGTGCAGGCACTGCTCGTAATGATCAGGAGATCAGGTTTTTCAGGGCCGGTATAAGTGTTAAAGGGTGAGTTTTCAAAAATTTCTCGGGCCTTCTTAATCTTTTCCTGTTGCTGGGTATGCCTGAAGCCAACCGGTGCGGTGATTACGATACCTTCCATCTGGTCGAGCAGGAATCCCTGGTACACAAACTCGGCGTTTACTTCACTTTGGGGAAGAGGATCGTATCTTACCGTACCGCTGGCGTGCGAAAGCCGTGTTACGCTGCGCAGCATTACCACCTGACGAAGTTCTTCAGAGAGTTCAAATGCCCACTTGGTCATATCTTTGGCTTCCTGAAAATCTCCGGGCTCTAAAAGAGGGATTTCGACAAGTCTGGCAAAATAGCGTGACTCACCTTCGTTAATGCTGGACAGAGCACCTGGGTCGTCGCAGGGAACGATAACCATTCCTCCCCGTACACCGGAAGCGGAAAGGTGCAGTAAAAAATCAGAAGCCACATTAACGCCGTTCTGTTTCATGGTACACATTGACCTGAGTTTGGCAAAAGATGCGGCGGCGGCAACTTCCATGGCCACCTTTTCATTCACGGACCATTCGACATACATATTCATATCATTGGCCACATTGGCCAGGCCCTCTATGATTTCGGAAGAAGGTGTTCCCGGGTAGCCGGCAACAACTTTCACACCTGCCTCGAGGGCCCCTCGGGCAATTGCATCATTGCCCATAAGTAAATGATCAACTGTAAGATTAGTATCAATTAAATGTGACATTTTTACCCTCCACATCAATTATGAAAGTATTTGTTCGATTGTCTCAGGATAGATTCTCAGATACGCTCTGCGACCTTCTTCTGTGGTATTGAGTCTTTTTTGCTGTTTGACCTTCAACAATGCCTTTTTTTTCTTATTGCCTGCTGCCCACTTAAGATGCTCAAGGTTTTCCTGAGGAATGTCGTCAATGAGCAGAAACCCTTCTTTCTCGGCTTCTTCAACGATTTGTTTACCCCTTTGAGTGCGTATAATCAGCGTATTCATGTCCGGACGACCTTCAAGCACTCCAACTGAGACATCGGAAAACTCGGCACTCATGTCAATACAGTAGCTGCAGGTATCCGGCACAAGTTTTCTGATTTCATCGAGAGGTATACCAATTTTATTATCCTGGATGTAAATCTCCATAATCTCGGCAGGTGGGGGAGGGATATCAATCTTGGTGATTTTTTCTATATCCATCTGTTTTGAAAGAAACGTTTCAAATCTCTGAAAATCAATGGACCAGGTGCAGAATAATCCCACCACAAGACCGGTGGGATCGGTGAAATTTTCTTCGCCAAGCGGATTGGATCGCATTTGGGTCAGGGCCAGGACCTGGCAGGGAGTACCTACAACCCCCAGGTGGTTATGGCCGTTTTTCAAAGCCTGATTAAGGGCAGAAAGAGTAGGGGCTGCACTATATTTGGAAGATGAACAGGAGATAATATCTTCAGGTTTTGTAACTATGCGTGGAACAGGCTTAAGCCCTTCCCGGTCAGTGAGGACTACTGCATCGATATAACCCTTGGATAAGGCAAAGCTCATCAGCGCTGTTACGGTGCCTCCCGCCTGAAAATTACTGCTGGAGATTTTTTCTCCGGCCTTGGAAATTTTCACTTCCAGGTTATATCCCAATGGATCACCCTGATAGGGTTTGTCGAATAGATTCCGGGATAGTTCATCCAGGTCCACCTCTACCTTAGGGCAGTATGCCCAACATCTTCCCTGAGCTAAAGTGCAGGGAAACAAATTTCTCGTTTTTCCCCGGTGTGAGCGGAAATACGGGCAAAGGTCAATGCATGCGCCACATCCGATACAGAGATCTTTTCCCAATACGTCTTCCATCAATTCAGTTGGCCCATAGAGTTTCATTCATATCCTCCTTGTGAGCTGATCGTATTCCTTCGCGCCATTTGTGCAGTTTTGTGAATTATA
>JAFGIF010000173.1 GCA_016929755.1 Deltaproteobacteria bacterium
CAAAGCTGTGACAAGCATGAAGACATTGAATAAAAAAGCGGCGGAACTGATGATAAATTTTACAGTCAATGCCTGTACCGATATAACCGGATTCGGTTTGCTGGGCCATGCCTGCGAGATGATCGAAGGATCAGATGTCGGCATTGAAATTTATGCGTCAGAGGTCCCTTTTTTTACCGAAGCCCTTGAATACGCAAAAATGGGATTGATACCCGGAGGAACCTATCGAAATGAGGATTTCAGGTCAGGCATGGTGGACATCGAACCCGGTCTGGATCCTGATCTGGTGAAAATATTTTCTGATCCTCAGACTTCAGGGGGGCTGCTGATCAGTATGCCTGAAGCAGAAGCTGAATCTCTGTTGAGCGATTTACATTCAAATGGGATAGTTGAAGCGGCTATTATAGGCCGAATTACTAACGGTCATCCCGGCAATATTTTTGTGGGTAAATGAAATGCCCTGTTCGATACAGGGTAAGTACGGCAGGGAGTCTGCTTTTCAATATAAATTTTTACATTGGTGTACAACAGAACGAGAAACAGCAGACCAAATCGATTTACCGCGAATATTCAAGGCATATTTTTTAAGGATGGCGAAACAGTATCTAAAGAGAATGTGCCTTGTTTACGGCGGATAGAGTTGTACGGATTCCTCAGCCTGTAATACCCGAAACCCTCCATCAATAAGAGCCTGAATTTCATCTTCGCCTGGATAGGCCAGAATCTGAGCGACAAAACCGGTCATATCACTGATCCAGGAGGTGAGCAGTTTTGATTTTGCCAGCCCTCCGGTCAACACGACAGCATCCACTTTGCCCTTGAGGACTGCCGCCATAGCCCCGATCTCTTTGGCGATCTGATAGGCCATGGCCTGATAGCACTGCTCGGCTGCATGATCGCCTTTGTCGATCATCTCCTCGATGACAGTAGCGTCTTTTGTTCCGAGATATGCATACAATCCGCTTTCTCCGCAAAGTATTGTCTGAAGATCTTTTCCCTGAAGATCTTTTTGACTGATAAAATCAGCAAGATCGAGAGTCGGCAGAGTACCTGCGCGTTCAGGTGTGAAAGGCCCTTCGGTCAGTCCGTGAGTGGCATCGATCACGCGTCCCAGGCGGTGGGCTCCTATGGTTATACCGCCACCCATATGAGCAACCACGAAATTGCAATCCGCATAGTTCCGGCCAAGTTTTTTAGCAGCCTTCATAGCGGCCGATTTCTGGTTTAAGGCATGAAAAGCGCTTTTGCGTTCGATATCAGGATGGCCGGAGAAACGTGAGCGTTCGTCAAATTCATCAGTACTGGGCGGGTCGACCACTACAGCATCTATGTTCCAGGATTGTGCCATTTCATATGCAATTACAGGCCCCAGAGCCGAGGGATGCCAACCGTATTTTGCACTCATGAGATCATCGCACATCTGCTTGTTGATTCGATATACGCCGGATGGCCCTGGTTTTCCCAGGCCTCCACGGCTGACAATCAGTTGGATCTGACCATGATTAACGCGAAATGTTTCAAGAAAGGCATAAATGTCCTGTTTCCTTCTTTCCAGGTCGCCTCTTGTGTCGTTTTCAAGATCAGATTCGTATGAAAATGTGTAGCGTATCAGTCCGGAGTTTTTCTTATGAATACCCACCTTGGTCGTAGTGGAACCGATATTGATGGCTAACACATTAAACATAGATGTTTTTGTAATGATAGAGCAGGCTTGCAAGGGCTATTTCAACAATTTTACCCTGGTTTGTAATATATGGCATGTTAACAATGATCGGAGCTCTCGCGCCGACAATAATGCCTGCCATAGGTATGGAGCCCAGCAAACTCATAAACTGGGCAAAACTGTTTCCCGATTCCACGTCCGAAACCAGGTAAATATCCACTTCCTCACCAACCCTGGAAGAAACATTCTTGCGCCCAGCCGCCTGTGAGCTTACCGCGCAATCAATGTCGAGCGGTCCCTCGACAATTGTGTCGGCAAACTGATGGCGGTCTGCCATCTTGGAGAGGACCGCTGCATCTATTGTCGATTGAATAGAAGGGTTGACGTATTCCAGGGCTGCCAGTGCTGCTACTCTTGGTTTATCGATCCCGATTGCTTTAGTAAGGTTCAGTGCATTATTCAGGATCGAGATCTTATCTTTCAAAACCGGTTTTCTGTTGATCATGCTGTCAGTTATCAAAACCAGTCTTGAAAGTTGTCGTGATTCCAAGACCGAGATATGACTGAGGAAACAATGCGGTTCAAGACCGTCTTCGCTGCACAAGATGATATCGCGCAGGATCGGATTACTGATTGCACCTTGAACCAGAATATTGGCCTGACTTTGTATAATAAGATTGCGGGCCTTGAGGATTGCCTGCGTTGGGTCCGTTTCGTCTATGGAATCATACCTGTCCAAAGAGTTTCCATGTTTTGAAAGTATCGAGGAGATGTCTTTCAGGTCGCCGATCAGGACCGGTTCGGCAATGGCTTCAATTTCAGGCAGAAGTTTCAGCAGCTGTGCGTCCTGGGCCGGGGCTATGGCCAGTCTTGGCTTGGATGTCCTGCTTGATGCTTTTTTGACGAGTTGCGCAAATGTAATCATTTCTGGAGCCTTTTCAGGAGATGCGCAATCACAACCCCTAAGGTTATTTCGCCCACGATCAGATCATGCGTATCGGAGCGGGATGGAATGATCACCGGTCCATGGGAGGTTAGCACCACCGAGCGTCTGGTTATATCGAGCACAAAATCAAGTTTTGATAAAATATTGCCTGCATCCAGATGAGGAACAACAATGACATGCGGGATCGATCCAAGATCGAGCTTTTCCAAATCGTCAAGATGGGAGTCTTTATCTACAAATATCCCCGCAAGAGACGTTTCCTCCACGATCTCGCAATTGCCGAAACTTCCCTGGGCTGCCTCTTCCTTCAATGTTCGGGCTTCACTGTATGAATCCAGCATCCGTGTAAGGCCGGTATAGGCCGACAGAATCAATACGCGCGGTTTTTTATACCCAAACAGGTTCATCAGGCGCACTGCATCGGTTATAATGTTCTTTTTGGTCTCATAACTCGGGGCTATGCTGACCCCGGTATCGGTGATGGAAACCAGATGGTTCGCCCCGGCGATGTCCCAGATGGTATTTACACTGATGGTCGCTTTTTCGCCGAGTGCCTTTTCATGCTGGATAATCGAGCGGTAGATAAAAGAGGTAGGGATGTGACCCTTGATCGGAATATCAGTCTTCCCGGTAAAAAGCATATCAATGCCCTTATCGGCAATTGACTGCGGATCGGTTTCATGAATGATTTCGATTGAAGAAATATTGAAATCGATCAGTTCGGCTGTTTTCTGAATTTTCGCCAGATCACCGATTATGCAGGGCTCGATGTAATGTTTTTCATAAGCAACCTTGATGGTGCGCAAGAATTCTTCTTCATCCGCGGCTAAGGCTGTCAGGCTCAAGGGTTTGATTTGTGATGCAAGCGTGTTGATTTCATTGAAATCTTTAATCATAACAGATCCTAAAAGATTGTTAACACAGCCCTGATTCTAAAGTCAATTATGCATAGCTGCTTGTTTTTTCTTATATTGTAATTACATAATATTATAAAAGAGAAAATTAAACAAATTGGTTAATTTTACTATACACCATATGCAGGAGGATATTATGAAGAGCAGGATATACACTATTTGCGGTTTTATCTTGATGGGTGTGTTGTTTTGCCTGCCCTGCGGGCTTGCTCTAACAACAGCTGATCTGCCGGGGCCGGGCGCGGAACTGGTGATCGAAGCCGATAATTCTCTGATAGTCAATGCCGGACAGAACGCTCATTTGGAAGGGACCCTGATCGTAAGAGGAACTGAAGGATCAGATCCGGTTCTAACAATCGAGAATCATGGCGAATTTGTTTTTGAAGGCATGATCAGGGTGGAACAGGCCACGCTTGAGCTTACTAATTTCGAAACCGGAACAATAAAGAACACCGAGGATGTCGGCCAGGATTTTTTAGCTGATGCCGGTTGTATCAACATTGATAACCGCGGTAGTATTGAATTCATCTTTTTGCCCGAGTCGGAATCAAGGACTTTGCTGTCGGCTGGTGAAGATACGGTGATTCAGCTTGTAAATAGCGGTGCGCTGACAATTACCAATCTGATGGCCGAAGCCGCAGAGGGTGGTGAAATTGGATTGCAGCATGCTTCCGGGGTTATGGAGTTTGTAAACTTTAGTGTTGTTGCCCAAGCAACCGTGCCGGATGCTTGTTCGCATTTCAATTTTGATGTTACCGCGGGCGAAGTATCGATCGATAATTTTAGCCTGTTGGCAGATACTGGCGGATCAGCAGCAATCACAACTGCAGGCGGTGATATTTTTGTCAACAATCTCGCCCTTCAGGCATCCGGTGACGGCGCTGCCGTACTAGACTTGCAAGGCGATCATGTTTATTTCAGCAACTTTAGTTTGGGTGTATCAGGAAATGGTGCGGTTGAAATCATCAATGCAACTGATTGCGAGGTAAATAACTCATCAATCCACTGCGCGGATTCGTCTCCGGGCATCATCATTCTTAACAACGCTGAAATGCATATAAATAGTATGAACTGCCAGGCTTATGCCGGCAACATCAGGATTGAAAACACCGAGACAATTGAAATGAACAACGTTTATATGAAATCTCAGGATGATGCCGAAGCACTTGGCAATTATCTCAAATTATTGAACCACGGCAACGTTTGGATCAGCAATATTACATTGGTGGCAAACGGAGCGACGGGGTTAATCGAATTAGTCAATGATAAAAATTTAACAATCAACAATATGGCGGCTGACAGCAACTACGGCGGTACTATAAAAATCTGCAACTTGGCCGGTGAGATGAACTCAAACAACTGTTATTGTGACAGCAGTGGAGCCTCTCATGGTAAGATTTCTGAAATTGATCTGCTCATCGATGGGGGAACGTGCTTTTTTGACGATACCAGTATTGTTAACAATGGCGGCCTCATGACGTTGCGCAGCTCGGTAGGCGTGTTATTCGATAATATAAATATCGATCTTCAAAACAAGGCTGAAATGAGGCTCCTGAATCAGAGCGGAGACATGATTATCACTAACCTTGGAGGGACTATTTTGGGCCAAGGGGAAGATGTTTCAACCCTGACAGTCTGGAATAATGATACCTTGACTGTAGCAGAAGAAATAAGCCTGGAATGTAATGATGAAATACTTTTTGATATATATCCATTTGAGGCAGGGGTTATTTACACCTTGTTGTCGGAATGCGGTGTAACCGAGAAACCGCAGGCCTTTGCGCCGTGGGGTCCTGATCCGGAGATTGGCGATTCAGGCATTAGGTATGATTTGGTCGTGCTGTCATGGCAGGGCGGCCACCCGCAGGGTGATGCTGTGAGCTATAATCTTTATTTGGATACGCAGATCGACGACACCTGCCTTTTGTGCAGAGAGCCAGTCGCTACCGGTCTTGTCAATCCATCATACATTCTGACCAGCCTTGAGCCGAATACCACCTATTACTGGCAGGTCGTGGCCTATACCGAGGCTGAAATCGGAATTGAGGGACCAAAGTGGAGTTTTACGACCGGTGATGGAACAGTCTCGCCGGAAGAGGATAAAGACAACGACGATGATGACGATGACAGCCACTGTTTCATCCTTGAGGCCCTGCGTGATTGATACGGTCAATCCCAATCAATTTTGCCGGAGAAAATTACGTATGATTACGGTGTATTCTTCCGGCCGGTTCAGGTAGGTGAAATGACCGGTATTGTGGAAGGTTGCGATCCGAACGAGAGGATAGGTTTGCTTCGCGGTCAGGTCCGGGGGAGTGAATTTATCGATCACACAGCGGTAGCGGGCAATGAGCTGATCCTTGGTCATTAGTCCATAGCCCTTTTCAAGCAGACAGGCCTTGACCAGTTCATTATATCCGGAGGCCGGGTATACGGATTCTATGATGCTTTTGCGATAGATCCGCATTAAAGGAATTTCAGGTATGAGCGGCGCCAACAAGACGGCCAGCTTGGTTTTTTTGGCTATTATGTCATTGGGCGCAAAGGTGTTGGAAAAAATACATTTTGTAACCTTTGCGGGATAGAGCCTGACAAAATATTGAGCAAGGTAGCCGCCCAGCGAAGTTCCGACTATGGAGGCCTGATCAATGCCTTCATGCTCCATAATGGCGGAAACGCCGTAAGCCAAATTGTCAATACCGGCTATGGCTGGATAGGTCGGGGCCAGGATGATATAAGAAGCTTTAAGAGCCAGAATCTGCTGCCACCAGATATCGGCAGCACCTCCCATTCCGTGCAGAAACACCAGGGCATTTTTTCCCTCGCCGCATGAAATATAGGCCATGTGTCAGAATTAATCTCCAGACTTTTCAATTGATATATTGTGAGAAAGGTAAGCAGGGCTTGTGTTGTTGCTTTATCAACTGCCGAATATAACTCGCTGAAGTTTTTTATCTTTTTCACCAAATGCACTACCCTAAATAATTGC
>JAFGIF010000174.1 GCA_016929755.1 Deltaproteobacteria bacterium
AGAGTTCGCGCTATCTCCTGATAAACTTGCTCTTCCAAAGGCTCTACTAATGAAATTGAGCGGTCGTCAGGGGTCCTTTTTGCATGCAAAGATACAATATATCCCGGTACAACTGCATACCCACATCCCGTGGCCCCGCAACAGGAGGTATCCACAACGGCATATCCTATTAGATACAAAACATCTTTCCCATTAAAAACCAGCGTATCTTCTCTGGCCATTTTGTAATAACCACCGATAGCCGTGACCTCTTCATCAAGTACAGGATGAATAAATTCAATCATAACTGCGCCACTCCCCCTGGAACCTCATAAAGGCCAAGATTTTGAGTTTTGTCAAGAAATTGATTTTGTTTCCGGTTTGGGAATGAAGTAAATTTTTCCCCTAATACATCTAAAGTTTGTATATGAGTTCACCGATGAACCTTATAACATGAATATCATGAGGGGAAATGAATCGCTGTATGGAAGGTAATCAAGTATGAGCCTGTTTGATAATCTCTTCGGCAAGAAGAAAATCACCAAAGAAATCAAGGAAACCGAGACTGCACTATCAAGAAGACCTAATGATTCCAACCTCCTGAAAAAACTGGGCGATCTCTATCTCAAGACCAACAATCATGAAAGCGCGGCCGATATTTATGTGAGACTCGGGGACACCTATAATGACAAAGGGTTCTATCCAAAAGCCATAGCCCTTTACAAACAGGCCCAGAAAATTAATCCCTCCTGGGCTGTTCCGCTGAAAAAACTGGCGGAATTATATCAGGTACAGGGTTTTGCCAGAGAGGCTGCCACCCAATATGTCAAACTTTCCGAACTCATGGAGAAGGTTAAAGAACATGAGAAAGCCACCATGTACATGCAGAAAGCAGCCGAACTCGACCCGGTTCACAAAAAACTCAACAAGAAACTGCATTCCTTTGACGTCCGAGAAAAGGCAATGCTGGAGACGACTCCGGGGAGTGGTAAAAAACCTGAACTAATGCAAACCGAATTCTTCGATCTCAACCAAGAACTGGACAAAGAGATTGATGAACTTTCTATCGATGAGACTGTGGAAATAACCGAGGATGACACCGGCGTGGACTCTGTATTCAGGGCGATCAAGGAAAATGCCGAGCGTGAGGGCGCAAATGATCCATTGTTCCTGTATAACATGGGTCTGGCTTATCGAGAGACCGGATTGTTAGATGAAGCCATAGAATCATTCCAAAAGGTTATCGAAACCGGCGAAAAGCTTTTTGATGCCTATGTTATGCTTGGCATGAGCCTCAGAGAAAATGGCAAGCATGAGGAATCATTGCAGGCCCACATGGCAGGGGCGGCCCTCGAGGATGTTACCCCGGATATGAAAATCGGGCTTCTCTACGAGATCGGACAAACCTATAAAGCCATGGGGGATGGGGCACAGGCCCTTAATATATTTAGAGAAATTCAGAAAGAACATAAGAGCTTCAAGGATGTGGACGTAGAAATCGCTCGATTGGCCGGTGGAGGTTAAGATGGCAGTCATCAACTATGCAAAAAAGGAAATCTCAGCAAAAATCGTATACTATGGCCCTTCTCTATGTGGAAAAACCACCAATATTCAATCTATCTATGCCAGCATAAAACCGGACCAGAAAGGCAAACTTGTATCTCTTGCCACCGAAGCCGATAGGACTTTATTCTTCGATTTTCTGCCGATCGAAATAGCTAATATTAGAGGATTTAAGACCCGCTTACACTTCTACACCGTTCCCGGGCAGGTATATTACAATTCAACCCGCCGGGCTGTATTGACAGGCGTAGACGGATTGGTTTTTGTTGCTGATTCACAACGGGACAAAATGGAAGAAAATATTGAGAGTCTGCAAAACCTGGAAGAGAATCTCAATTATTATGGCAAGAGCATTAAATCTATCCCGTTGGTTCTGCAATATAACAAAAGAGATCTGACGGATGTAACTCCGGTTTCCGAGATGGACCAGATAATAAATCCAGACGGCTATCCTTCCTTTGAAGGTGTTGCTACTACCGGTGATGGCGTATTGCAGGTGTTGACCAAAATCACCAAGATGGTGCTTGAGCATATAGAAAAGGGAACCAGCGGAAAAAAACCGCGCCCCGCACCTCTTTCTGAACAATCTCAGATCGATCTTGAGCTCCCGTCTCGACCCCAGCCTCAACCCGAACCGGTGCCATCGCAGAACATACCGGCAAAACCGATTCATAATAAGCAACCAGTCCTTGAGCTACCAGACGGACGGATTCAGATAATCAGTACAGGAGAAACTGAAATTATTTCTGCCAATGCCATCAATCTACCGCTAAAGTTCAAGATTGATAATGACGAAAAAACATATACGATGGAGTTGGCAATAAAACTGGACCATATAAAACTAGAGGAATAAGCTTTTGCAGGAACTGAAAGATTTACTTTCATTCTGGCCGGTTGTAACCACGCTGGTGGGCAACTTGTATTTCTTTGTACTCTTTGCCGCCGTATTTTCTTTTATGCTGATCGGCCTAAGCCTGATTATAAAATATTCCCCGCTGATCCTGAATGATCTTAGGACTGTTTCCACCAATGAAATCCCTGAGATCGGGCGTAAGCTATGGTTGGCATTTATTCTGTTTATTCCAATCTTTCTTGATGCAGGACCTGTATGGTACATACTTTGGTGGTTTATTATATTCTGGGGATATGTAACAAAATCTGAGAAACGCATCGCCTTCACTTTTCTGTTCCTGGTATTCATGTCAAGCTGGATTGCCCATATCAGTGCCGGGTTCATATCCTATACCAATACCCAGGCCAATAAAGAGATCTTCCTGCTTGAATACGAGATTGCATCTCCGAAGGATGCTCTACATGTTGCCTCATGGATTCAGGACAATCCGGCGGATCCGGAACCAATGAATGCCCAAGCAATAGATGAAATAAATAAAAATAATTATACAAGCGCCATTGAACTCTTGAGCCACGCCCTTGATTTGGAACCGAGTAACCCGAGGTACTATAATCACCTGGGAATCGCCCTGGCCGGTATAGGCAAAAACGCCGAGGCTATTACTGCATTCAAAAACAGTATTGCTCTCGATCCAAAAAATCACATCTATTACTATAATATCAGCAGACTGCATCAGGCTTTGTATAACTTTTACGAAGCCGAGCAGTCATTGCAGAAAGCCAGCAGCCTAGATCCCCGACATATCCGGGAATTTCTCGACCAGGAGTCAGCAAACAAGGAAAACAAATTTGTGATAGTCCATGTGCCCATTATCAGACAGCTCGCGCGGCAAATGCATCTATCCAAAGAACTAAAAAACACTGCTGATTCTCTCTGGGATATGGGAATTGGTCTTGTGCAGAGGAAAAATGCCATTTTGCTGGCAATTACAAGCGCTCTTATCCTGGCATTGATTGGGTACATCCCTCAAGAAAAATTTACCAAAAAGTGTTCCCGCTGCGGCAATCTGTACTACGTGGGGACAACCTCCGGCATGGGTCTGCCAATCTGCCTGCAATGTCACTGGTTGGAATCAAAAGAAAAAAAACGCATGCAGCACACCCTGCCCATCAAAATTGAAGATATTAAAAAGTATCGGGCCCTTGCAGGTTCGCGATCTGCACTCTTTGAACTCATCATGCCCGGATTGGGATCATTTATTGTAAATAAAACGGCCAAAGGGGTCTTCAGAATTATCATATTCGGGACCGGATTGCTCATGATAATAAGCGGCGGACAGTTTATCCACTCAATTCTACCGACCCAGATTAATTTACAAACATATATCCGCCTAAGTGGTATAATCATCCTGGGGATACTCTACTGGAGAGCCTACAAGTCTCCACCAATCAGGTACGGGGTTTAGCATGGCACTGCTCGGCACATTGAAAGGGTTCGGTGTTACCGATATTTTCCAGTTGATCTCCCAACAAATGAAAACGGGATCCCTGGTATTAACATCGCCCAAGGCCAAGGTCACCATAGCATTCCAGGATGGTGTGATTGAGGGCATCAACTCAGATCACTGGGAAATGGATCCTCGAGCCGAAATACTTTTACAAGGCGGGTATATTCAGGAGAAAGATTTTAAGACCGCCATTGAAAATCAGAAAAAAAATGCATCATCATGGTTTGAGATCTTGATTTCCCAAGGCCAACTGAAACAGCTCTTCCTTGATAAGGCCACTGAGGTGATCATAAAAAAAATACTCCTCGAAGTTTTTCAATGGAGAGAAGGAAGTTATCGATTTGAGGACTGGGATCTTGAGACCGAAAACATGCTTCCATGCTATATTCAGACAGAATCTATCATCCTGAACACCCTGAGGATCATTGATGAATGGCCGGTCATAAAGCCCAAGATTCCGCCGGCTGACTATTGTCCGGTTACAATAATGCCTATAACAGATGACTTGAGAAAGAAGTTTGAGCTCTCCGAGGAGGATATCCGCATATTCGACCTTATCGATGAGCGCAAAACCATTGAAATGATCGTCAGGGAATCATTGGAAACACCCTTTGATGTCCTGAGCGGATTTGTGAAACTGATCGATGCCGGGCTGGTGGAGGTATTTCCCAAGGGCTCAAAGGAAAAAAGGGATCTTTCCATTGCTAAAAACGTGTTCATCTTCAAGCTGAAAATTGCCTCGGTATTCGTTGTGCTCGGGCTATGCATTCTGGCACTGATTGCCTTCGGTCAACCCAGAATCTCTCATCCGAAGGCCCTTTACGCAACTATCCAATCTCAACTGGAAAACCAGAAAGAGGTGGCTGACAGCTTTACTAGACGGGGGATAAAGCTCTCAGAGCTAAATAGAGATAGGTATGCCCGTTGATCCGTCTCTTGACCGGAGTAAAGGCAACATCTAGAAATCTGGGGACATCCCTGAGGTCTTCGGTAAGATAACAGTTCATTGTATTGAAAACTCTACCTGAATGTTTGAACTTGAATTTCACCAGATTACCATCAATTCGATTCTTGCCAACCACTTCGGCTGCAGGCAGCAGAAACACAGGCTCCGGATTTCCTTCTCCAAACGGGGCCAGCATCTCTAACTCCGCTAGAAGATTGGGGCTCAAATCCAGCGATGTAATTTTCAGATCAACCTCAATTTGCTCCGGTTTTGTATGAATCGCTTGGGCTATGGTTTCATCAATCGCGTTAGCAAACGGCAGAATCTTTTCTGCTTCAACAGTAAGACCCACCGCCATCTTATGTCCGCCAAAATCCTTGAGATAGTGCTTTGCCCGGCTCAAAACAGCATACAGATCAATCCCAGCCACAGAGCGCCCCGAGCCCCTTCCGATCCCATCGGCAATTGAAATGACAATGGCAGGCTTTGCAAAACGCTCAGCCAGTCTGGATGCCACAATCCCAACCACTCCTGTATGCCAGTTCGTGCCGGCGACAACGAGTATGTTACCAATCTGCGCTCTCTGCTCGATCATTGATATGGCTTCTCTGATTACTCGCTGTTCCGTGCTCTGTCGCTGGCGATTGAGTTGATGCAATTCCTGGGCAAT
>JAFGIF010000175.1 GCA_016929755.1 Deltaproteobacteria bacterium
CAGCCAAAAAGCGTGGAATCGATGAGCCGTATTTGTACGTAATCGAAATACTGAGCCCGATATCTATTACTATTGAAGATCCTTCGGAGGTAATCTATACCTTTGAACTTGATCCCGACAGGCTCGATATACTGGCAACCTGCACTCTGGGTTCAAGAATTGTCCATATATCAAATCTGATGATTTTTCATGATTATAAAGCCAATCTATACATTACTTCGACTCAGGCAAGTTATTATTACAAGGCTCCTGATCACGTATGTTTTCAAGCCAGAATTCATGAAATAACCGCGGTCTTGCTTAATCAGATATCCAAGGATCTTTTTCCTGATACACTCATTGAAAAACTTAGCCCGGATGATTTTTCGATTTTTGTTCAGGAATTTATTTCACGCTATTATTATCTTGTTGATCCAGCTGAATGTTCTATAGGTGAAACACCGTACTGGAATATTTTCGAACAACTGTTTACCCCGGAAAAAATCTATGCCTATGTTCACGCAAAAACCGTGCAGAAGAGGATCGAACAGGGGTATTCTCCGATTCACTTGATCGCGAACCTTATGGAAAAGATAGATACCTTGGCCTGTGATCCGTTGCGGTATATCAGTTCAAAAAAGGTCGCCGGTCTGAGCTTGGTTCAGTTAGACAAAAAGGTTGCCACAAGCCTGCTCGATGAGTTCCTGTTTCCTAAAGAAAGGATCACCGAGATACTGGATTCACTTCCAGCCGATGATGAACGTCTCGGTATGGCCAGGAAATTATCACCGCATTTCCTGGCATATCTTCTGGTAACGAACTATAACTCGATCTTCAGATCCCGCAGATCACTTGATGCTATTAAAAATATCCAGTATGAAATGACCGCCAACATGATCCGTTCAGGTAAACATGATTTCGATATCTGCAGGCGTAATGTAAATCAGAAGATTGAGGATTTCGATAGAAAATTTATGGGGAAGACTACGGAAGAACTACAGGAAAAGATTGTAAAATCGCTTTTTGATATGTTTTCTCCTGATTTTAAGCAGCAGCTTTGCCAACTTCTTATTGACCGTAAGTTGATGAATTCTCCAGAAATCGAATCGATTTTTGCTGAGCACATATATTTCCAAAAAGTTCTGGAAATAATCCGGTACGAATTAAACGGAAGGGATGACATCAGTGATATTGATCGACAGATTATCACCGACAAGCTCCATACATGGTCGTCGTTTATTGATGAGATAGCCGATGAGATGCTGCACAAGTGGATGATTTGGCAAGAGGCCAAGAATGAAGAACTCGCACAGCTCAGAAACAATGTACAGCTACCGCAAAGATTGAGGAAAGAAGAGCAGCTTCTGAAAATAAACCGTATCCTGTGTTATCTGTTCCCCAGGATTTATTTTAAGATTCCCCGTTTCAAAAACTTGCGAAAGCCAACGATCATTTTTATTCACGGCGGAGCCGGGGTCGGCAAAAGTACAATCGGCAATGTGATTGCAAAAAAACTTGGCATTCCAACCTATTTCAGAGCTACCATCACCAGAGAGGTATTGCGACATTTTATACCTTATTATAGTGGAGAAGAGATCCATCGGTCCAGCTACCAGGGCCGGCCGACAATTGAAGGATTTTATGATCAAGGCCTCAGGGTTGCCAAAGCGATTGAAACTGTTCTAGACCGTGCCATCAAGGAAAATACAAGTGTTATGATTGAAAGTGGTGTCTTGTTGCCCGGAACCCTTTCGCATTCCTACTATAAGCGCTCCAATATCGTTGAAATTTTTTTGTCGGCTCCCAACAACAAGATTACCCACCGCAGAATGCTGATTGGTTCAGTATCTCTGGGTAGAGATCGGGAAAAGCGGATGAAGAACTTCCAATCGATTCGTTTGTTGGATTTCGTTCTGCGCAAACTGGCCCGCGAGCGTGATATTACGGTCCTTGAACATAAAACCATGGACGAAATGATCAAATCGATCATGGATAGAGTTCTCGATCCTTACGCTGACAGATGGTATGGCATGCTGAAAGACAGTGTCATTGAAAAGGTAAAATACAGTCAGAGTATACGGGATGAAAAAATGCGTTCAAGGTATATTCGCCTCCCATTCGATGGATCAAGGCTCTGCCAGACAGAATATGGTTTATCCGCGGAACATGAAAGTACTCTCAAACTTATCGGGGTTGAAAAGCTGGAATCGCTGGTAAACAAGCATGTAGACCTGTTAGCGAAAACCCAGGAATATCTGTACGATGTATGCAATCAGGAATTTTCACTTTTGTTCTACCTGCTGAGCCAGGTTGACGAACCCTATGATCATGTCAGACAGAGCCTGTTCTACCTGCTGAACAATTCCCGCAACGTATCCCATCTGGTAACAAACCTTAAGGAATTCCTTTATCCGGTTATGATATCACAATTGCACCGCGAACTGGAGCAGGATGGGTATCAGGCTGAGGAACTGTTAGGCACAGGATCCCACGAATCTCTGGTTTATGATCTGTGGGATATTCCGGAAGTAAAGGATATACATATCGAGAAATATCGTTCTATGGTTAAACGCTGGACAGAGGATATCGAAACGCATGCCCAAAACTATTTTCGCTTTTATACCTGCTGGAAAGATGCCTATTCCCATGAAGAGGAACAACTTTTCAGGGACGGGATCTCGGAAAATTTGATTCCCGATAGTATTGACGGAAATTTACTGCACGAGCTTGTCAGGGAGAATTACCTTCAAGCTAACCCAGAAATTGAACGTTTGAAGGGACTTGACAAGCCCCTGATCGTTCTGGTCAGCGGAGCCAGTGGGGTGGGAAAATCTACGATTTCAAAGGCCCTTAAAATGAACTTCAATATTCCAACTTCATTTTCGACCGATCTGTTGCGCGAAGAAATCAGGAAGCTGGTTCCAAGGAAAATCTGGCCCCAGGTGCATACTTCAAGTTTCAAAATGGAAGGTGACATAGGCCAAAGGTTCTTCAGGGAAATCGATCAAGTAAAGGGGAGACCGGAAGAATCGATTCTGATTGATGAGTGGCGCAAACAGGTTCTTGAACATTACTATGCCCACAGCCTGGTTATTTTTGAGGGAGTACGGGCGGCGATTAACCGTCAAATCGAACGCAATCAGAGTGTCATTATTGAAGGGATTCCATTGATTCCGGGTTCATTGCCGGCGCGTTACTATAAGGAGGCCAATATTATCCATCTGGTGATCACCATCCAAAATGAACAACAACATCTGAGTCGGTGGGACAAGAGGGCTCTGGAGCAGCCAAAACGCTATAAAGAAGGATCGAAACGCTACAAGGAAAGCTTTGTGCCTATTCGTTTTATCAGTACTCGTTTGGAAGAGGTAGCACAAGAAACTCGGGTGAAGGTAATTAATAATATCAGTCTGGATGAGTCCGTAGCTGAAGCTATCGAGTATGTAAGCGGGCCGCATACCGACAGATTTGTGTCGCTTGCTGACACCTTCAGAAAAGATGTCAGTCTCTGGCTCGCACATCGTTCCCGAGAGCCTCTGGATATCTGGGGCGCATGGTGTACTGATATTGATGACACGGTGATTCTCTCCGGAAAGAAGCCTTCGGAAAGCCAGATGGATTCTATTAACCGGTTAATCAATGCTCTGGCGAGCAAAAAAATTGCTTGGGTTCCTATGTCCGGCGTGGCCTTTGAAAAGATTAAACCACGCTTTCTTGATCGGATTCACCCCGATCTGAAAAAACATGTGATTTTCTACGGAGGAGACGGCAGCAGCAAGTATATATATGATGCCCAGAAAAAGGCATGGCAAGAAGATGGCCGTTTTCGAAAACTATTGAGTGATGCCCAGGCCATAGCGATTATGGGCCTAAAAGAATACCGGAAGCAGTTGACAGTGAACCTGTCTGTGACAGGCTCACTGGTAATTGATGAGAGCGATATTAAAAAAGAGGTTGAGACCCGGATAGACAATGCCCGATCAATACTTGAAAACAATGGTTTTGACCCTGACAGAGGCATTATTGATGAACTCAAGGAAGTGCTTCACAGGAATGGATTCAAGCCCGACAATGCCGAGACATACTACCGAGGTGGGTCTGTTTCATGGATGATGCTGGGGGATATTGATGCTGAAAGCTATGCCGAAGAACAGGCGCAACAAACACGCAAAGAACTGCTTGGTATGGTAGATATCCGTCTTAGAGAGTTGAATTACCTGATGCAGTTGTCGCCTACCAAGACCAGGGTGGAAAATCCGTTCCCTGGGGCACGGGGCATCAAGTTTGTCCTGAGTACAAACAACAAAGAGCGCTGTGTTCGCAACCTGATAGAACAGTACAATCTTATGCCGAGAGAAATACTATTTGTCGGCAACGAGATATTTGAGGGAGGCAATGATAATGTTGTGACTGCTGTAAAGGGTTTGAATCTTCTTTCCGTAGGTCATAAGACTGGAGAGGGTGTTGTTTTCGGAGGATTCGGAGTAGTTGCCAATCAGATGTGGTATGATATGGTCTCCCAAAAGCTGAACGAACTCGAAATGCTTGGTGGTGAGGCTTGGGTGGATATTCTTTCTCAGATAAAAAATGGTGAATTACATGTATCCGGACAGGAAGACGTTCAGTATAATTAGAGATGATAAACAGGAAAAATAAGCTCTCGTAACTCAGTAATAATGAGCGTAGTCAGAGGACAGCCGTATTGAGAGCCGGATACCTTGTTGGCTTGGAACAACTTTCGGACACGGCCTTACATGGCCCTGCCTGCGTTATTCTCGATAAAATCGATAAGAATCCGGGCTCTTGGATGTTGCCCGAAAAAGTAATCAGACCGATCACCGATTATCTGCTCGCGACTGAAAAAATGTCCGAGCCCATTGCAATGTTTTTACGTGGCAATGCCGTGGAAATCAGCACAGGGCTTTTCCCCCTCCAACGATCTAAACCTGTAATTCATGTGCATGGTTTAGCAATCAATGCTTTGCCCATGCAAGGTCCGGCTGGATTTACAATAGAGGGGATCACCAGGCCTCTGGTATCATTGGTCAGCCTGAACCTGTTTTCCGGACAGGCCCTGCTGAATATCAACATCACCAAAGCATACGTTGAGAGAGTTCTGTCAAAGACCAACAAATTTAATATCCTGGCACAAATCGTTGTATATGAACTGCTCAGATATATTGATGGCTTCTCGGATACTGAAAGTCTTGCAACATTGGCTGAATTCAATTCGTTTCAAACCACTAATGATTCTTTGAGCGATCTGTCCAGGGATATCCTGGAGTGCGCCGCAGATGAAAACGATTTCGATTTTCTCCAGAACTTGGTGGATACCAGTGAAAAACAGCAGAGTGATATTGAAGAGAGCTTTAGTCTATTGCTGCCGGAAAAAACACTCCGGAGTGCCAAAAAACTTATTGCGAGAATGGGAATCGAAGCCGGTGTTCTTTTGCGTATGTACGGTCTCGAGGATTACGCTACAGGCAAAAAGTATCTGATAAGGCCCAGAGATATCATTTTTCAGCAGTGGCGTGCAGAAGTTACGATCTCGGATCTGCCGGCATTTTATACCCCACCATACTTGGTAGATAATTTGAAACAACTCCTTGAAAATAGCGCCTGTTTCAATGATCCGGATACCCATGTCCGTGTGGTGCGTGATATCATTGCATACAAACCTTCCGGGACACAGCAAAACAGCCACGAGTTTATGCAGACAATTGAGCAGTGGATTGATCTCTTCGTTGAATTCAGCGAGAAAAACACTCTTTCATTAAGCTTGCTAAAGGCCGGGATAATGGAAGATCAGGATATCGATGATATAGCCCTGATTATCAGTGACATGATCGACATTTATCGTAAACTGTGTCCCGGTGAGATGGGTGAATACCACGAGATACTTGAGGGGATAACTGGCAATCAGGAGGATCGAAACAATCTCGGCTATCAGCTAAACAGGTTTATTAACCGGATTCACCAGGAAGTTTTACAGAATGTATTCGGGATTTTCAAGGGCTGGAAATCTCATCTGGGTGATGTGAACACGATCGCCGACAAAGCTTTCAGCCTTGTGGTGGACAATGAGGGCTCAGTTGAGTTTTTCCCGGCTAATAAGCTGAATATTATTGATCATTCTGGTGGCTTTGGACGGGGCAGGGCCGTGGTTGCCAGATCAATAATTGAACGCTACCTGACAACAAATGTGCATTTGCGAGACAACTGCTATATCGACTGTATTTCACTGACCAATAAGGCCTGGTTTTTTATTGATCTGGGAGTGCATGGGGCCAACATATTTATCGATCTCGATCCGAACAAACCGATGATCAGCGCAAGTTATGCCGAAGGTGATGCGGAAGACGGAAACATGACCCGCTTGAGATTTCTGGAAGATGCACTTAAAGACCTTAATTTTGATATCATGCGTTCGGATATAAACTTTACCGCCAGACTGGACGAACAAAATTCAGGTATTATCAGTGCCGATGAACTTCTGGAAAAGGCTTTCAGGGCAATTCAGGCCTTCGCCAGTGTGGCTGATTTCGACCAGGAAATTGATGACGGCCGTATCACCAGGATCGCCCTGAAGTACCACTTACAAAGAATAAAATCAACGGGAACGGGATACCCTCTATATATAATGACGAAAGGAGTTGGGCATATCAAACGATTGTATGGGCGAATCGACGAATTTTCCAGCACGCTTTTGCCTGTTGTCAATGCTGAAATTGAAAAAATCGGAGCAGAAAAGATTTCCCTGGAACAAGCTGGTCTCAAGAATATCGAGCTTATGTTTTCTCGGCACCTGAACAATATTATCGATACAGGCAGATTTATTTCCTGTAAAACTAATCCGGTTTTTGAAAATCCCGCATATGAGGAACCCGAGCCTGCAATGTATTTTTCCCTCATTGAAGATGACCTGTATCTTCAAGAAGTCTCCGGTATTGTGTCTTTGCTGGATAAGGTGGTTGGCTCTTCTTTTATCGGCGAACATGATGGCAGCATAGTTACAGTATCCGTTGTAGACATGTCCGGATCGAGTATGTCGTTTTATGCCGTACGAGATAAAAACACATATAATCCCAGTAAGGCCATTGCCGTTGATGGAGGATGCCTGAGATTGGTTTCAGGGGTTGATAATATTATTCGTGACTCTCAAGAGGTTATTTCGAACCTTTTGTTACACGGCTATAATCTCGAAAACATATCCCAGACAGATGATTGGTCAGTGCCAAAATCATCAAGCATTCAGGGTATAATCGTACCGGCAATTCAATCCTGCCCGGGTGTTGCCACCGGTATGATCCGTAAGAATCGCCGGGAGGATGTGCCTGCTGTATTTGCCGGTACAATCTTTTCCGATACGATTCTGACACCTCGTGAAGTCGCACGAATGCGGGATGCCAACGGTTTTATCACTACGGATGATTCAACCCTGAGCCATGCCCAGCTTACAGCCCGGACATTCGGAAAACCAGGAGTAATTATCCGGGGGGCAGTCTGGGATGTTGAAGATTCGAAACAGATTCTGAGGATTCCGTTTCGCTCTGGGAGTCTTGTGGTTAACGAAGGTGATATTGTTACAATCGATGCGGTTCGGGCAATGGTAAACATTGTGGGAGCGGCGATTGATTCCAAGGATGATTTTCGGGACCGGATCAGAGAAATATTCACGCTGCTTATCGGGATACAAAAAGAACGGGATGCTCCAAGTTGTCGTATACTTCTACAGGAGGTCATTGAGCGTACAGACAATCTCGGAGTAGTAAAATTTATTATTCAGGAACTGTTTATCACCACTACGGTTCAGCAGAATATATACAAGCTCGAGATACTGGGACTGTTGCTTGAAAATTGTCGTGAACACCTCAAGCGACCAGCCGAAGAGTTTTTGAGAGATATCGTTCTGGACTACCGACGCAGGCAGATCAACGATATCACAACCGCCAGGCAGAAGCTCAATGTGAGCACGGATCTGAATGAATCGTGGTATGTCAGGGACAGGACATGCTCCAAGCTCAGGGTTTTTCAGGAAATTGATGCCTTGATATGCCCCAGGGTGGGCTTGGATCCGATTTGCTACGATATTCAAATCGAACAGATCGATAACTTGTTTGATGCAAAACGTGATGAATATGAAACCAATGCACTTAATGAATTGTTGCTGCTTGAAAAAACATCCTGCCCCACAGATATCGCCAGCCTGGGCAAAATGTTGCGTATTGTCAGGATGCTTTTAGCTCTTGAATCCAGGGCTGAAAAGATTACGAACCTTTGTGATTTAATCACTGCCCGGCAGAAGAAAATCAAGGAGTTGTTCGAAAAATCGCCGGAAAACCTTGTTGTTGATTTAGGCCAGACAGCATACGTTTTCGCCGATTATGTTGGTAACAAGGCCGCCACACTGGGAGAATTGCTTTTGCACCGGCCCGAGCTGAACATTCCTCCGGGTTTCGTGCTGACAAGCATGGGTGTTGAGGCAATCATGAAAAACAATAGAGGTATTATGGCGGAAATCAACGAGTGTGTGCATACAGAGGCGAGATCGAAAGATAAAATCTTGCATGATGTAATGTCTCGTGCAGACTGCTTGGTTATTCCGGAAAAGATCCAGCGCACTATCATCCGGAAATATCATGAATGTGAGAGATTGATTAGTGATGAAGAAAAAATATCTGAAATAAAAAGGCTGGCTTCAATGATCGGAATCGATGATGCCGATATCCAGAAGGAGTTGGCTCGGCTCGAGAAACTGCCGAGTCTTGGACCGTATACCTTTCAGGAGATAATTTGTGCCTCGGGATTTGGCCACAACGCAATTGAGAATCTGCTGAATACAGCCAAAGAAGAGGGTGGTGTTTTTGTGGTGGTGCGCTCTTCTTCTATTCTTGAAGATACCCATGAAGAGATGATGGCCGGAAGGTTTCAGTCGTATCCGTATGTCAGGGGTGAAAATCGTTTGTTGGGAAGTATTCTAGATTGTTTGGCCTATTACTGGGTTGAAACAGGAAAGACCGACAACACACAACCGGTATTTATTCACCAGCAGGTCGAGGCAGATGTTTCCATGGTGGTGAATTCGATCAATCTGGCTGAAGACAGGTGGAACGAGGTAATTATCAACTCTGCACAGGGCGCAGGTGCCGGACTGGTTTCCGGACAGGTGGACAGCGATCTGTACTTTGTGGATGCCGCCACATTTACTCTCAAACGGGCGATTAATACTCTGAAGAGGAGAAAGTGTGTTTTCGATACAGGCAGCGGCAGGGGTGTTGCCTTTGTAAGCATTGATAATCGAACAGAACAGATACGGCCCAGCCTGAGTGGAGGTCAGGCAATTCAAATATCCCGATTGGCACGGGAAATACACAACATGCTTGGATATCCGGTTGATATCGAGGCTGTCATGTATCGTGGAATTCTGAATATCGTTCAGGTCAGACCTGTTGTTATGCCATGAAAATACTAGTTTGATTGAACTGTTACCACCAATTTGGTGGCTTATAACTCTATGATATTTGATGATAAGAACAGTTTATTCTTTCAGTTTAATCTGATATGGTAATACTATACCAAGATGATTTGATATGATTGTATTTAAAAAAAAGACTTATATCGACAGGAGGTGAATAATGACGCGAGATGAAATGTTCAGGATTGAGAAAGACGGGTTTGTTGCCAGTCTGATTCTAAACCGGGCCAAGCAGCACAATGCGATGACCTTTGAGTTTTTTGACGAGTTAAAAAAGATTTTCGATGAATTCGACCAGGATCCTGAAGTCCGGGTAATCATCATTAAGGCCGAAGGCAAAACGTTTACCGCCGGTCTCGATCTCGTTGCCGCAAATGAACTGCTCGGTGACGGCTCTGCGTATCACCGGGAATGGTTTAAAGGTAAGGTCAGGGGCTTTCAGGATGCCATCAGCGCACTTGAAAAGTGCAGCAAACCGGTTATTGCCGCTATACATGGGAAATGCATTGGCGGAGGTATCGACCTGACCAGCGCCTGTGATGTGCGCATGGCATCAAGCGATGCGGTTTTTTCAATCAGGGAGACTCGCATCGGAATTGTAGCCGATGTCGGAACTCTTCAGCGCGTTCCCTATATTATCGGTTACGGATGGTTCAGGTTGCTGGCCCTTACCGGAAGAGATTTTAACGCGGAGCAGGCCCTCAGGATGGGGTACATCACCCAGTTGTGTGAAAGCCGGGATGAACTTTATGGAGAAGCACACAATCTGGCCGTTGAAATTGCAGACCTCCCGCCGATGACCGTGCAGGGTGTAAAGGAAATAATAAACTACAGCCGTGACATGGGGGTGTATCCGGGGCTCGAATACGTGGCTCAGAAGAATGCGGCTATTATCCCGAATGATGACATGCTCGAAGCCGTGGCAGCCTTCATGGAAAAAAGGGCACCGAAATTTACCGGCAGATAATTGATTAATAGCATCAATGGCAAGATGCAGTAAAATTTGATTTGTATAACTTAAATACTATTTTGAATTGAATGTAATCAGTACCCGCATGGGATAAATAGGAGGTGGATATGAATGTTCGCGCCACAGGAAGTTTTGTCATGGGTAACTATCCGAAAGTCGCTGCCGCCCGCTACGGCGACCGGGAAGCGATTTATTGCGCGACCACAGGCAGGAGATTCACATTCAGGCATTTAAACCAGCGCTGTAATGCCTTGGCTAACGGTATGCTTTCGCTCGGGGTTAAGAAAGGGGATGTAACCGCATTTCTTTCCTATAACAGGGCCGAGATGGTGGAGATATACTGTGCCCTGGCCAAGATCGGGAGCCTGGGTATTCCGTTGAATTACCGTTTGTCACCCCAGGAGATTGTGGAACTGGTTAGTTTTTGCGATACCCAGAACTTTATTTTTGATCCGTCATTTTCCGAACTGGTAAGCGATATCAGCAAAAAGCTGCCCAAAGTTAAACGCTATATCTGTATGGGGGAAGATATCCCGGGTTTTGCAATATCCTATGATGAACTGCTGGCGAAATCATCCGTCGAGGAGCCTGATGTAGAGGTGTTTGAAGACGACTACCAGTATCTTAATCTGACCTCGGGAACAACCGGACTCCCCAAGGCCTATCTTCTGACCAACTACAACAATGCCGTGGCCGCACCGGTTATTGCTCACATGCATGATGTCACCCGTAATGATGTGATCCTGACAGTTTTTCCGATCTTCGGACGGGTCGGTTTCGCCTGGTGCGGGATAGGATTGTTTACCGGAGCACGAAACGTGATTCACCAGTTCGATCCGGCAGGGATGCTGGAACTCATAGCGCAGGAACGGGTGACTATCTCGAACTGGGTGCCGACGATTGCCAGCATTGTTTTCATGCTGCCGGAACTTGATAAGTACGATTTAAGTTCTTTGAGAGCGCTGGTATTTGCAGCAGCGCCGCTGCCAAAAAGTCTGCAGGATCAGATCAGAGAGCGCATCTGTCCCAATATCTACGAATTTTACGGACTGCAGGAAAGCGGGATTCTGGTAAACATGGGGCCTGAAGAGAAACAGAAAAAGCCTCAATCCGTAGGGACGCTCTATTTCGGGGCGGATGTAAGAGTTGTCGACCCTCAAGGCAATGACATGCCCAGGGGTGAGATCGGCGAGATTATCGGGCGAGGGGTGGCCGTGACGACCGGATATTTCAAGAACGAGGAAAAGACCCAAGAGATGTTTAAGGAAGGCTGGTTCCATACCGGCGATCTAGGGTATTTTGACGAAGACAACTACCTGTACCTGTCAGGCAGAATCAAGGATATGATCATCAGCGGCGGTCAGAATGTATTCGCAATAGAGGTCGAGGATATGCTCA
>JAFGIF010000176.1 GCA_016929755.1 Deltaproteobacteria bacterium
AAAATCCGGGATGCCGCCGATTTCACAGAGCAGGGCATGCACCCGGACATCGCTTATGCCGGGAATCTGAATGAGCATCTTGCTAGTCTATTTTCATTTTTCGTTGTGTCAGGGCTCGGGCATGAGAGTTAATCGGGTATGTCTTTTTTCAGTAAATTCTAGATAAGAGCGGCATCTCTTAAAAGCGAACAAACCATTTTGCCGATTGCCAGGCACCCCGTCAATCCCGGCGATTCGATCCCGATCAGGTTTACCAGGCCATTAATGCCGAGGCTGGATTCATGTGCAACAACGAAATCCCGTATCGGGGCGCCGGGAGCCTGAAGTTTCGGACGGACCCCGGCCATATCCGGAACCAGATCTTTTTTGGCTAAAAACGGCATGATATCATGAATGCTTTCATAAAACTCTCCGGCGTGTTCAGGATTCACATCGTAATCCAGCTCGTTTACATAGAAGGCATTCGGGCCAAGCCGTAAAGCACCCGAAAGATCTTTGGTGGCATGAATACCCAGGCCCGCGAGATGTCTTTGCGGACTCGGGTAGATAAGAGAATTGACAAGCCGGTGTTTGCCGGAGACGACCCGGAAATATTCACCTTTGACCGGATACAGGCGGTAGGATGCAGCAGAAATATCAATCCCGGCTATTGCAGCTATATGGGCAGAATTCAGGCCCGCTGCATTGATGAGCACCCGAGAAGTAAATGAATAGAGGGTATTATCAGGGGCTTTTACCGTACAGGTAAATCCGCGGGATGTCTGGTCGATTCCCGCCAGGCATGTTTTGTAAAGCATGTTGGCGCCCAGGGCGAGACAAAGACTTTCCAGGCGTTTGATCAACCGATGAGAATCAATAATGCCGGTGCCGGGCGAAGAGAGGGCGCCGGCGCCCTCTATATGAGGTTCCAGCTTTTTGATCTCCTCGCGGCTGAGCATGCTGAGGTCTTCAATCCCGCAGTTGATCGCATTATGCATTAGATTTTGAATGGATTGAAGTTCCTGCTGGTTTGTGGCTACAACCAGTTTGCCGATAAGAGCAAATGGGATCTGGTGCTGCCGGCAGAAATCAAGCAGATACCTGCGTCCTTCAATACAAAGCCTGGTTTTTAGATGGTCAGGCGGATAATAGAGGCCGGCATGGATTACTTCACTGTTGCGCGAGCTGATCTGTGTTCCGGGCTTCGCGTGCTTCTCAAGAATTACGAGGTTTTTTACCAGAGGCGCTACCTCGTACGCACAGGCAAGACCAACAGCGCCGGCCCCGACTACGGTAACATCAACGTCGTGCATGCAGCCTTTATATCATAAAAACGTATTTGCTGAAGCTTATCAAAAACATTTCACAAGATGTTGATATTGAAAGCTTTATCTTGCATGAACCCCTGAGACTTGCTATACTTTAAAGTGTTTGTCATTTCCCTATCATTCTATCGTATATAAAAACCTGGAGGTTGTAATGGATATAAGAAAAAAGGTTCCGGTAATTAAAGTAGCCCTTAGAGGCGCAAACGGCAGGATGGGCTTACAGGCAATTTATGCATCGATGGAGAATAATGAGGATATTCTCGAAAGGGCAAAAAAAAACAAGCTCAAAGACGATGATGTTTGGATCGATATCGTGTTCGGTGCATTCACGGGCGATATTCCCACCGTACAGCAGCTCATGGCCGGAGTAATGCGTTCGGAAAAGGATAAGATTCTAGAGGGATATGATAAAGAGGGCATTCCCATCTACCGGCAGAAAGAAGATGGCAAGCTGGAGCTGCGCACCAAGTATGTTGCCCAGTCTCTCAATGAAGAACCCCAGAGAGCCCATGTGATCCCTTTTGACCGGCAGGAAATTGTGGATACACCCGAAGGGTTGCCGGCCATCAAGATTCTTTCAAAGGACAAGGAAAATGAGCTTTCTACAATCCGGCACGTCAATGTGCGGCTCGGAGAATTGTCAGGTGAGGCAATTATGGACAGGGTTCTGGAAAATGCCAATAATCTCGGGACTGATGTACTCCTGTCCTGTGTTGGAGATACCGCCAAAAAAGCTGTCAGGATGAAAAAATGGATGAGCAAGATCCATGATAAAGGCTACTCCATGGGATTTCTGGAATCTGCACCCGCCAAGGGTTGGGAGAGCAGGTTGCTCTCCAGGCAGGATGTGACCAGTGTACTGTGTTCAAGGAATTTCAGTCCGACGGGAACCCTTTTCAGAACCGGACTTTATATGAAGAGACCGCTTTTTGAATATAATGCCTTTGAATTTAGTTCTGCGGCAAATAAATTCAAACAGATTCTGACCAAAATGATTAGTCAGATTATAGCGACAGATCAATTCAGAACGTATGCAAAAATTTTGGACAGGAAGCCCCTTACAATCAAAGAGATTGAAGGCGAGACTACCCTGATCAATTTCTCACCCAGCTTTCTGACCATTACCGCTACCAACCACCTGAAATTCAGCTTCTACGAAGATAACGAGTACGGTTTTGTCTATGCAGCCATGATACCGAATCTCAAGGCCTTGGGCCGGGTATACAGTGATAAGGAACTGGTTAAAAAGCTAAGTGCCAATGGGTTTAATTATGAAGCCGTAACAAACATCCCCGGTATTTTTGGTACGCAGTGGCTATGCAAGGCCCCTGGTGAAATCATCTCACGAGGTGGAGCTGTGTCAACCAGTTCATGCACAACTAATGGAAATGTTGTGGCAGATTTCATCATGATTGTTGCATTGTTTTGCTACTATGACTTTTTCTATCCTCACATAAAGGACTACTTTATAAGCTGTGATGGAGATCAGGAAAAGCAATGTGAGAAAACCATAGAAAAGAGATTCAAGGGATTTAATGCCTATTTGAATGATCTCATATCAAACAGGGCCAATATGATCCGCATGGTGTTCAATTTCTATTATGACGAAGTAATGTTCATGGAAACGGACATGCAGCACGGGCTTACCAGAGCAGAATCTCCCGATATTATTGGGTTTTTACGAGAAACCACCTCGGGGTCCCAAGCGGAGGTCCCCAAACTTCTTTCCCTGCCTGACCGGGAACGGGCATATTTCATGGATCTTCAGAGCGTTGTGAAGGAGAAGCTTGATAAAGAAAAAGATGCAACGAAGAAGGCTGGCCTTGAAGAGGAACTGCAAAAGATAACGGCTACGATAGAGACAATCAATAATAGCATAAATATTGTCAAGATTCTGGAAGAACAGTCGGCCAAATAAAGGCTTGACACCACAGTGCCAATTGGCTAATGAAAGCCCCCAAGGGCCCATAGCTCAATTGGTAGAGCCACCGGCTCATAACCGGTAGGTCCCTGGTTCGATTCCAGGTGGGCCCACTGTTATGGATAGGGAAGGAAGCGTGGGTCAGAGATTGTTACGAAAAACGTGTCATGCAGATGTACAGGCGCTGTGGATCAAAAGCGGGGTGCTTAAAAAGCACCCCGCTTTTTCTTGTATGAGATATGCAGCTTTGTAAGATACTCGAAATCCTTGATCAAATAGCTCCGTTTGAAACCGCCGCAGAGTGGGACAATGTGGGCCTCATGGTGGGTGATCCCGCCTGGGATATAGGGTCAATTCTGGTTGCGCTTGATCCTTCGCAGGAAGTAATAGCCTCAGCTGGCAGTGCCTCTATTGATCTCATTCTTACTCATCATCCGCTTTTCTTTCAAGGAGTTTCGCATATCAATTTGTCTGAGGTTATAGGCCAAAAAGTCGCCATGCTGCTTGAGACCCATACGGCCCTGGTCAGCATGCACACCAACCTGGACAAATCGCCCGGCGGGGTTGCCGACACCTTGAGCACGTTTCTCAGGTTGGAAGAGGTGCAAACCTCCGGCATGTTGCGCTATGGAACAATCGGATCATCTCTGCCGCTGGATGAATGGGTGGCGTCTTTGCCGGCGGGAAACGCACGCATTGTAGATGCCGGGCGGGATGTACTGCGGGTTTGCGCATGTCCGGGAAGCGGCGCTGAATTCTGGCGCGAGGCAATGCGCCAAGGTTGCGATACGTTTGTTACCGGCGATGTGCGCTACCATACGGCACTTGATGCCAGGGAATCAGGCCTCAATATTGTTGACCTCGGACATTTTGGAAGCGAGGCAATCATAGTGCAACCTCTGGCAGACAGACTGAGAAAAGTATTCCCGGAGCTGGAGATTCATATCTTTGAAGGCTCTGACATATTTATAAATTTAACGAGTAAGGAGAGTGAAGATTGAAGGAATTGATACAGGATTTGATAGCGTTGCAGGATGTTGAACTTGAAATATTCAAGGCCGAAGACGGGCTGCTTGAAACTCCCAGAGAAATAGAAGAGATCGATGGTATTATCCTGGCCCGCAAGCGATCATTGGATGCCATTGACGAGGAAATCGCCGAGCTCGAGAAAAGAAAAGTCCCTCTGGATATTGAACTGGCGGAGAATCAGGCCATCCTGGATGCTGCCGACGCTCGCATCAAGAGAATCAAGACCAACAAGGAATACCTCGCCCTGCAGCGGGAAATCGACCTGGCAAAAAAACGCAAGGCCGACATGGAAGAACAAATCCTTACTTTAATGGATAAGATCGAGATGCGCCAGAAGGACAAGGCGCGCATACATGAGTCGTTTGAGGAAGACAAGGCTATTCTGGAAAAAAAGAAAAAAAAGCTTGTCGGTAGATGTGCCGAGTTGGAAAAGATTATTAATGGCTATAAGGGGAAAGTTGAAAAGTTGCGCAAGAAAGTAGATCCTTCCCTGCTCTCCAGGTATGACCGCATAAAACAGAACAAGAAAGGCTTGGCAATTGTGCCTTGTGAAAACGGTGTCTGCAGGGGCTGCCACATGCATATACCGCCCCAGTTATTCAATGAACTGGTGCGGGGAGATGCCCTGATTGCCTGCCCGGCCTGTCAGCGGATTCTGTATACGGACCTGGATCCTCAGAAAAAAGAAGAATAGCGGGTGGGGTTTTTCCGGGAATATTCTTTTTTGAAAACCTAGGCCTGCGCTTTTTCGGTAAAGTGAATGTTGCCCTTGATAAGGTGCATGCGTTTGTAAAATCCAATTTTTAATATTCGAAAAACCTTGCAATAAAAAAAGGTTAACTCGATATTCCAAAGAGACTTATTCATAAAAGATTTTCTTTGCTTTCGGCCCGCTTCGAACTGCACGCAGAGTTTTTTCGTAAAAAAGAGAAACCGTAAAATTTTTGCTAAAGTTTTTTCCAAACCGGCCGTACAGACAAATATGTATTATGGTCATTATTCTAACTGCAGCAAACATAGTAACGGCTTCATACTTAGTAACAGCTTAATAAAACAGTTTGTTAAGCTAATCATTAAAAACTCATTACAAGGAGGATTTAGGTAATGGTCAGATCAAACAAAGGTTTTACGTTAATCGAGTTGATGATCGTGGTTGCGATCATCGGGGTCCTGGCGGCGGTGGCTATCCCGGCGTATTCGGGATA
>JAFGIF010000177.1 GCA_016929755.1 Deltaproteobacteria bacterium
AACAATTCCTGTGCCGGCGTATCTGGTGGTACTGTTCTGATATCTTTGATCAAAATATTTGATAAATCTTTTTCGCCTCTTTTCAGGGCCTCAGCGGCCTCATCCGCCGTAACCAGTCCGACCAGCCTGCCTTTATGCTGCACGTAGATGCTCGATATACCTCCCTGTTTCATCTTCCAAAGAGCAGCCTTAGGCCCGTCATGAGCGAAACTGGCCACCTCCAGAGGATTTTTCATCACACTCTCTGCGGTAATAACCTTGGAAAGGTCAACATCTTCAACAAACTTTTCCACGTAATCATTGGCCGGATTTGTCAGTATCTCTTCTGCCGTTCCCTCCTGGACAATCAACCCGTCTTTCATCAAAATAATCCGATCGCCCAGCTTGAGAGCCTCATCGAGATCGTGGCTGATAAAGATTATGGTCTTCTGCATCTTTTCCTGTAAATTCAGAAGCTCGTCCTGCATGTCTCGCCTGATGAGGGGGTCCAAAGCGCTGAAGGCCTCATCCATAAGCATGATGTCCGGATCGAGAGCCAGAGCCCTGGCCAGACCGACGCGCTGCTGCATACCTCCACTGAGCTGGGCGGGATACGAATCCTCCCAGCCTTTGAGACCGACCTGATCCAGGGCCTGCATCGCGCTCTCTCTGCGCACATCCGGGTCTACCCTCTGAATCTCCAACCCGTATTCCACATTCTTGAGCACGGTTCGGTGCGGAAACAGCGCAAAGTGCTGGAAAACCATGCCAAAACGCTCCTGCCTGAGCTTGCGAAGTTCTTCCTTGGACAGTTCAGTAACATCGACACCTTCCAGGTAAACCTTGCCGTAGCTCGGATCGATCAACCGGTTTATGCAGCGAATAAGGGTTGATTTTCCACTGCCGGAAAGCCCCATTATTACCAGGATCTCCCCCTCGTTCACCACGAAGGAGGCATCTGCCACACCAATACTCTGTTTGGTCTTTTCCATGATATCATCTTTGGAATACCCTTCCTGGTGTAGTTTTAATGCCTTTTCAGGATGAGACCCGAAAATTTTATAGAGATTTTTCACAACGATCTTTTCAGTCATGCTTCTCTGAACTCCTCGTATTCATGTAACAATATGCTTATTATATGTTCCTGTGCATTTTCTTATAAGGGTAGAGATATCTTCGATTTATTCAGAACAATCTAATCCCCAGACTTATCATTCGTTTTTAAATTTTCACTATCGGAGGCAATAAACCCTTGTTTTTCCTCCATCATCTCTACGATCCTCTCAAGTGAAAGTGCTATTGAGACTTGTTCCAGTTCGGGAAGTTGGGAAACGGTCTGAGCAAGCCGATCCTGAAGAGGTAACGGGGCTTGTGATGATACGTCCTTGCCGGTATCTGTCGCTGTAACCAATACCTTGCGACGATCCCTGTCCTTTCGCTCTCGCACAACAAATCCTTTATACTCAAGCCGGTCTACAATTCCATTTACTGTGCTCATACTTAAGCTTACCCGCTTGCCAAGTTCCGAAAGAGTAAGAGGTCCTTCTTTTACAACTGCATATAAACAGATGAGTTGAGGGCCTGTGATATTGTGTTCATTTGCAAGTTTGCGAGAATACATATCAACAAAATGCATGATCCGGCGCAGGGCCATCAAAATCCGCAAACTGCAGGTTTCCAGAAAAATATTCCCCAGTTCACCTTCTTTTTTTGTTAGTGCTTCATCTATAACAGTACTTCCGAGCAGAACCGGTGCAATTTCAGACTCCAGTGCTTTGTGTGATTCATCAAAAGAGCTATCTTTCCCGATATCGTTAACGGTTTTTACTATTTTGGGTTCTTTTGGGTTTTTATTCATTTTGGATTCCCGTTTTCCTAGATAATTCGTTTCAACACAAATGATTCTTATGCAAATGTTTCTTACACGAAACATTTTGACGAGTCAAGGATCGAGTCGTTTTCTCAAGGCCGTTGTTTTTTAAGATAGGGGTAAAATATATTTATTTCTGGTATATTAATAACGCCTTCGGTTAAGGTGCGTAAATCAAAACCTGCATCCGGTTTCTTATTAAGACAGCTTATGTTTTTTGATGGATTTGAAAATTCATGCCTGTGATTCTGCTATATGGAATTGTTGTGCTTGCGGATCTTATCCGGTGTCAACTCATCCTGTTCGCGCTGCCACTGCAACAGCACAATTGCGGCAATAACGGCAAAACCTCCCAGGATCTGCGGTAAACGGAGAACCTCGTCCAGAAGAAAAAAGGCCATGAATGCGGCCGAGATAGGCTCGAGGGTAGCAGTGATTGCAGTACGCGTGGAGCGGATATGATTAACACCCACAAAATACAGTCCAAAAGGTAAAATGGTACCGAAGATTGCAATGTAAAGAAAACCTGCCCAGTCAAGAGGAGAATAGCGGACATGAATATAGTTGAAGGGTTTATACAAAACATTCAGCCACAAGGCAGCACACAAAAGGGCATAGAAAAGCACCGTCCAAGGACTGTAGCGATGCATACCCCGCTCCCCGAGCAGGGTATAAGCAGCAAATGATGCTGCCGCGCTCAGCCCCCATAGAATTCCGATGCGGTTCGTTTGCTCAAGCCCAAGATTATAGCCGCCCACCACAAGGTAGCAACCTAATATAGAGAGCAGAAGCGCCAGGATTTTGATGGTACTGATCCGCTCCTTCCAGAAACAGATCGAATAGAAGACTACCAGGATTGGCGCCAGATACTCAAGCAGAATGGCAGCCGCCACCTGGATTTTGCTGATCGCGTAAAAATACGACAGGTGCAGCCCAGATGTTACCATACCCAGCACAAGAAAATAGACAATTTCCTTTGTGCGGATTCGTAAACGTTGTTTTTGAAAAAAGCCAAACAGGGCCAACAGAATAAGCGCTGACAAGGTAACCCGGATCTGTACCATCTCGAAAGGATCAACCCCGATCTGGAAAAGAGCCTTTCCTGCTGTTCCCGAAGAGGCCCACATGACGGCGGCGGCAATGACACACAGGTAGCCTTTTGTCGGTCCTGACAGCATGAATATCTTACCAGCACTCCTTTTTTCGAAATTCCGGTCGGGGCCGGTATACCATATTTGCTGAAAAATACCATCGACTGATAAAGATTTTCGAAATTCCGTTTTACAATTACCCAGGGGTCAACTAATCAAGAGTGCTGGAATATTCTTACGATACAGGGAGCCTATCCGGTTTACCTATCAAGAGCTGTAAATCACGAACCAGGAATTCCTTGATCACCGGAATGTATGATTTGTAGTAAGTATAACTTCCCGGATGGGGGACTGCGATGATGGTCGTGTTGCCGTTGCTTCCCCGGGCATATATCCGCCTGCTTTTATTGTTTTTCTGATTCTTGCCGTAAAAAACTTCTTGTTGCTTAAAATCCCTGCAGACATGCTTCTTGAGAATATCATAGGGCAACAGCCCTTCCACCAGGATGACCTCGGGCTGAATCCTGTCTATCATCTGCCTGTCTTTGGCATAACAGTAGGTACGCAATACCTTTCGCACCTTTCGATTCATTTTCTCCGGGTCTCTCCATTCCTTGTTGTTACTTGACCTGAAGAAAACCAGATTGGCTTTAATGCTGTCCTGAATCACAGCCCAGAAATTATCCTCTCCCAGATAGGCCTTCCAGCCACTGATACTGTTAAACTTTTTGCAATGCATGGCAAAGTTATATTCATATTCGTGCACCATGTGGGTGGTAAAATTTCCACTCTGATAGTGTTGCGTCATACTGTGGAATGCTTCTGCCTCACCACGCGGATTAAATCCGACAAACATGAACCTGGGCTTGCGCTTTACGGGAGAGAAAAACACATCAAATCCCTTGTCCCAGAAGGCATAGTCTCCCTTCAGACTCAACCACATTTCATACACATCTTTATTGAAATCCGCTACCCAAGCATCCATCGGAACCATCCTTGTCCTAAAGATTTGTTTGTTATCGGATTTTCAGGGAAAATAATTTAACACTTTAAGAATATTATGAAAAAAACCAATCAGCATGTAAATCAGAAAACCGTCCTGTTTATCGTATATGGAAATCGCCGCACACTTCAACAATTTTTTATTGACAGAGCGTACACGAGAGAGGTATTAAATGGTATTGTTATATAGATATATATATCATTTTATCATTTAAGCTAACTTATTAGGTAGTTACTAGATATTTACAATGGTTATTTTTCAAATAACAAGCAACTATACCGGCAAAAGTCATTGCGCTAACCCTTTGCATATTCCTCCGCATGGAACATTGCCCTGTCCGGCATACCCCCATTCTCAATTGAGAAAGGATCACTCATGGTAAACAGGTCTGCTTTATCACAAAGCAAATTCGCTCATGACCCCACACCGGTTTATTTTAAATTACAAAAAATTCTTTTAGAACAGATAGAATCAGGCCAGTGGGAACCGGGAGCCCGCATTTCTCCGGAGCGGGAACTTGCCAGGATGTATTCGGTCAGCATAGGCACAGTCAAAAAGGCTGTCTTGAACCTCGTCCAACAGGGATTTCTCTATCGCATTCAGGGCAAAGGCACCTTTGTGGCCGGAACAACCCTGAAAAGGGAAAGCCTGCGCTACTACCGCCTGCTCAGAAACCTGCTGGATGACGAAGCCGTGTTGAAAATCAAGTTCATTGAACTCACCGAGCGCGGGGGTTTTTATCCGGCAAACCGCCAGTTGGGACTCAGGCTCAAAGAAAATCTGTATGAAGTCAAACGCATGTTTTTTACCGGCAAAAAACCCGTCATATACAGCATTTCATACCTTCCGCAGAAAATGTTTAAAGACCTGAAAGATTTAACCCCAAGTAATTTCGAGAGAGATACCCTCTACCATACTCTGGAAAAACGCTACAACCTGCCCACTATCTCCAATCAGGAACTCTTTGGGGCGGTCCCGGCCCAGGAGAAAATTGCAAAAATGCTACAGGTGCCCGTAGGAACTGCGCTGCTGCAGATCGAAATGCTCTCATTCACGTACCGGCAGCAACCTTATGAATACCGTCTCAGTTACTGCATTACCCACGAGAGAAAGGTGTATGCCGAAATATGAGTTCGGCCACTGTATTCATCGGCAATGAAACAGCATTGACACAAGGAGAGTAGATGAAACACGACTATCCATTGATCAACTGTGACATTCTCATCATCGGTGGAGGAAGCGCTGGTGCCATGGCAGCCATCAGGGCCAAAGAAATGGATCCCAGCCAGAATGTTGTGATCTTCGAGAAGGGAGATATCAAGTATTCCGGCTGCATAGCCCGCGGCATGGATGCCCTCAATATCGTCGCAATTCCGGGTATTGCATCTCCCGATCTGTACGTCGAATCAAGTTCCATGGCCTGCGAAGGTATACTCGATGAACCTCCCAGCTATGCCATGGCCAAAAGAAGCTGGGATCTGTTGAAAAAACTCGAATCATGGGACGTATGCTTCCCCCTCGACGAAAAAGGCCGTTATGAAGTGCTGCAGGTTCATCCCAAGGGGCGCTTCTGCGTTACCATGAAAGAACCCGAGCTGAAAACCATTCTGGCCCGGCGCCTTGCTGA
>JAFGIF010000025.1 GCA_016929755.1 Deltaproteobacteria bacterium
GCACAGGAATCAGGCATCGCAGAGGTTACGGGTGTGGAACGTGATAGTGAACTATATTTTTCAATTCAGGGAATCAAGGTTTCCAAGATATACGATTATGTATTCCTGGACGAATTCTGAAATAATCATTGTTCCGGCCTAGGCTTATCGCCAATTACAAAACAGAGTCAATATCATCAGCTAGATTACTACAGAGCATATCAATGTGATCAGGATCATGATCATAATCCATAAAGGGGTTTTCGAACGTGAGGAATCTCTTTTAATCTGGCGCCATTCAATCAGAAAGAATATAACCACTGTAATGGCAATACCTGCAAGCGTGAGTAAATTTATATCAGCGAGTACTGTCAAGCACAGATAAATACACAGCGGAATAAAAAGTATCACCCATATCATGAAATTATCTATAACATACAACTGTGCTAGCTAAAACCCCTGAATCAAAATGTTCGGCCCGCTAAAAATATCGGGACCGCTATCCCATCTATCCTGTTTTTTTCAGGATATTTTTTCTCAGAGCGTAATCCTGTTTTAGCCCTTTTTACCCTTGATATTTTTTCCCAAGCATGAGATAGGGTTTTCACCCGAGCCAGTAGCTCAGTTGGTAGAGCATCGGACTTTTAATCCGGTGGCCGAGGGTTCGAGCCCCTCCTGGCTCATTGTGTGTCCCCATCGTCTAGCCTGGCCTAGGACACCGGCCTTTCACGCCGGCGACAGGGGTTCGAATCCCCTTGGGGACGCCAGTTAAAAAAGCCCTGGAAATGAAAATCATTTCCAGGGCTTTTTTATTCTTTTAAGCCCGTACCTTATCTTTGCCTGTTCTGCTTGATCAGAAGAATAAATTTGGGAGGTCAGTCAGCATTTTGGCGTGAGACTGCTATGGTATCATAATTTCTGATAATATTCAGGAATAGATCAACCAAGACGGGGTCAAGGACACTGCCCTTGATGGACGAAAGAATGTCAAGGGCCTCCTCAATGTCGCATGATTTTCTATATGGTCGCTCTGTTGTCAGGGCATCAAAAATATCTGCAATCCCAACAACCCTGGCTTCAACAGGGATGTCTTCCCCCTTGAGGCCCGCAGGATATCCCTTGCCGTCGTAGCGTTCATGATGAGAAAGAATGATGCGCACCACCACATCCGGCAGCCTTGCCTGCCTTGCCACTTCTGCTCCCCATAAAGGGTGATTCCGCACCATATGTATGTCAGCATCATCCAGGGGGCCATTATGATGCAGAATAGATTCTGAAACTCCGATTTTACCGCAATCATGAAGCCAACTGCCAAACTTGATGGCTCTCTTTGTATCTGCATCAAATCCCATTTCCCGTGCAATCAAAAGCGCATACTTGGCTACTCTTTCAGAATGTCCTCGCGTTGAGGCATCCTTAAGCTCCAGTGCATGCACAATCGACAGCATGGCGGCCTCATCACCTTTCTTAAGAGACTTTATCAAGGTATACCGTTTGCGAGCATCCCCAATTATATCAACGAGTTGTTTGTTATTCCAGGGTTTAACAATGAAGCGGAAGACCTCTGATTTGTTAATTGCATCTATGGCAGTCGTCAGATCAGCATAGCCGGTCATCAGAATCTTGACAGTATCAGGCGAAATAGTCTTAACCTGAGATAAAAGATCGATTCCCTTCATTCCCGGCATTTGATTGTCAGAAACAAGTACGGCTATTTCATTGTTCCCAACCAGGGCCAGGGCATCAACGGCATTCTTGGCCACGAGAATTTTGATTCCTTTTTTGGCAAAGAGGGTCTGAGCAATCTCCAGGATATAATCCTCATCATCTACAAAGAGTATCTTTTCACTCATCGGTATTACTCTTTATTTCTGTACTCGCCTGAACCTGTGTGCTCGTGACCAAACAAAGCATTAATCAGTTCTGCAAAATATTCCAAAACCGGCACTATTTCTTATAAAAAGACGTTCTATTTTAGTGATTACACCCTCTCAAGTCAATCGCTCGTTTTCCTACAATTGGTAATTCTAACATAAACACACTGCATGTACCCCATAGAGGAAAAGTCCTGGATACGGCAATTGTCAAGACACCCGGGATATGCTAAGAGTTACCGATGCGAAAAATTGGTGATCTGGTATCCATTGTGATCGATAATAAACCATCTGTATATGCACGCATTGAGGGAATTGATAGAGACATCAAACCGCATTGGTTTCAAGTGCGACTGCTCTTCTTAAGTTTTCCTCCCCAGGAGATAACCTGGATACTGAAAGAGGAATATATTGAAGGTATACCGTTTACCATGAAAGATGTACCTCTTCAAATTGCCTCCCTACCCGAACCAGGTGCTTTTCATTTACAGCCTGAAAAAAAACCCAACAATCACAGAGCCCAGGTAATCTCACTGGAAGAACTCCGCAAGAAAAAAGAATAACAAAGATTCCTGAAACTTTTAACCTGAACTTAAAAATACCTGACCCGGTCAATCATGCTATGGAAATAAACAATAACATCACCATAAAAACAAGCTCTTACCATTACAAAATAAATAATAATTTCTTCTAAAAACATACTTGCCGCTAATGAAAATCAAGCCTTTTCTGATCGCTTCGGCAGCGATTCGTAGCACCACATCAATCCATGCCGCATAAACATTGCTTTCAACCGTTGAATTACTAAAGTCATACTATCCATTTGCCGATATTCAATACATGGTGATTTATGGCTAACGAGCGCATAGGTGAAAAATTAGTCAAGAACGCTCTCATTACTACAGATCAGCTTCTAGAGGCACAAAAGGAGCAGAAGACTTCCGGTTCACGGCTGGGTTCCCAACTGGTAAAGCTGGGGTACCTGAGTGAAGAGCAACTGGTTAAGTTCTTAAGTGATCAATATGGTCTTCCCCCGATGATCCTCAGAGATAAAAAACCGGAATCAGATGTGGTAGCGCTCATACCGCTTCATGTGGTGCAGAAATATAATGCCATCGCTTTCGCCAGAAACGGTTCTACCCTCAAGGTGGCGATGACAGATCCCACCAATATTTTCGCAGTAGATGATCTGAAATTCTTGACCGGTTATTCGATAGAGGTTTATGTTACCTCTGAAGACTCCCTGAAATGGGCCATTGACAATTTCTATGATCAAAGCGCCTCGCTTGACGAAGCCCTGAGCGGTTTCGAAAGCGATCAGGATGCCATCGAGCTGGCAGGTGGCGAAGATGATGTCGCTGTCGGCGATCTTGAGCGAGAGGCTGACCAGGCCCCTGTAATCAAGTTGGTAAATATTACCCTGGTTGATGCAATCAAAAAAGGTGCCAGTGATATTCATATAGAACCCTACGAAAAGTACATGCGTATTCGCTATCGTTTGGACGGCATTCTCTATCAGGTAATGCGTCCCCCTATGCGGCTGAAGAATGCAATTGTTTCCAGAATAAAGATCATGGCCCGACTCGATATTGCCGAACGCAGACTTCCCCAGGATGGGAGAATCAAACTCAGAATTCAGGGCGGTAAAGAAGTTGAATTCCGAGTTTCAATATTGCCGACTCTCTTCGGCGAAAAAGTCGTATTGAGAATCCTTGATAAATCCGGCCTGCAACTCGACATGACAAAGCTCGGTTTTGAAGAGGGGGCCCTGGCAAAATTCAAGGAAGGTATTTATAGGCCATGGGGTATGGTGCTGGTAACCGGTCCGACCGGATCAGGGAAAACAACCACACTTTACTCGGCACTTTCCGAACTCAACAAGATCGACTGTAACATTTCAACAGCAGAAGATCCTGTGGAATACGACCTGGCCGGCGTGAATCAGGTACAGATGCACGAAGAAATCGGCCTTTCTTTTGCGGCGGCTCTACGATCATTTCTCAGGCAGGACCCCGACATTATCCTGGTAGGAGAGATCCGTGACTTTGAAACCGCCGAGATCGGCATCAAATCAGCCCTGACCGGACACCTCGTGCTTTCAACACTCCACACTAACGACGCACCATCCACGATTAACAGGCTCCTGAACATGGGAATTGAACCATTCCTGGTCGCTTCATCTGTTAACCTCATTGTTGCTCAGAGACTTGCACGAAAAATATGTCCCCATTGTAAAAAAGAGGATGATGTTACAAAAGAAACCATTATTCAGATGGGCATAGATCCTGAGCAAGCCGAAAATGTCGTCTGTTATCGGGGTGAAGGCTGTTCTCAATGTAACAAAACCGGTTATCAAGGCAGAATTGCATTGTATGAAGTGTTGCCAGTCGATGATGTAATCAAAGAAATGATTCTTATGGGTGCCTCGTCTTCTGAAATCAAGCAGGAGGCGATCAACCGTGGAATGAAAACTCTGCGGCAAAGCGGCCTTACCAAGATAGTTGAAGGAATAACATCGGTGCCAGAAGTGTTACGAACCACAATGGCCGATTAACGGGAGGAAACATTGGACAACGATATAAATATTTACGATCTGTTGAGGGAAATGGTAGAAAAAGATTCTTCAGACCTTCATATAACCACCGGGTCACCGCCTCAGATTCGGGTGAGGGGTGAACTTTATCCTCTAGACAAACCCCCGCTAGACCCGAAAAACACCCGCGAACTTTTATATTCGATCCTTACCGAGGCGCAGAAGCATCAATTTGAAGAACAACAGGAACTCGATCTGTCTTTCGGAATAAAGGGCTTGGC
>JAFGIF010000178.1 GCA_016929755.1 Deltaproteobacteria bacterium
ATAGAAACGGAGCCAGGCCCATCATGATGGCTATGAGGAGCAGCAATTCCAGGATGCCATGGCCGACAATCAGCAGGGGCCCTGTCATAGCGCCTCGTCTGGCACTTTCACTTATAGTAACTGTCAACAGCGGTCCCGGGACCATTGCTCCGGAAAGGGCTATCACAAATGAAGATCCAAAGATCATGAACTGTTGTATCATGTGTTATCCGATCCATAACAAAAATCGGATGCTGTTGTAAATGAATATGGAAAATGATTTTTTAAGCCCTTCTCTCCATGGTGTGGTGAAAAAGCGAAAGCCAGCAAGTTCTGATTTTTACCGGATATAAAATACCTTTTAACTTGATAAGCTTTTACTAAGTATCAGGAAAATGACCCCGCCCTGTAAAGCGGTGCAATTACTTTGGTTGTGGCATTTAAATATGTTTAAAAGAGAGCCTTGATTGGAAGATGGGCCACTATATAATTTTTTTATCAGCCTTATTCATGGCTTGCATTTGACGTGATTTTTTAGCTTGTATTGTGTGAAATTTTGTCTTAACACGCATGTATACCCCATAGAGAGGTGGCGGCATCATGATGTACAATTTTTTTCTTTCCGATGAGGGTGGGATTTCCAAGTTTGCAGTCCATAAAACCGCTGCATTATCGGGAGATGCCATGTTCATGATCAGTAGGCCTGAAGGCTATTACATGATACAGGATCTCATCGGAGAGTACGTTCTGATCTACTTGCATTCAAACGGCTCGGCAGACTTCATTGATCCGGAGAGTGTCCCTGAAGAACTCGATGAAACCAGCGTGGAAGTGCTTGAAGACTGGGGACTGGAAATGCTTCTGGGAGACAGTGAAGAACTGTTTATGGATGACGAATATGGTGATATGGACTTCGTCCTTCCAGACTAGATTATACGAGTCGGATACAGCTCTGAATGTTGTCCGTAAAACCTGATAGAATATATAATTCACTCTTCTTCGTTTTTACCGGAGCACTGATCAACTGTTAGCAGAGAGGTTTATTTCTGCGCAGCCCGGGCAGCCACAAGCAGCGGGTCCCATACCGGCGAGAAGGGTGGGGCATATGCCGTATCGAGCGTGTAGAGTTCATCGAGGCGCATACCTTGGCTGATGGCGGCAACCAGGGTATTGATCCTCAGGGCGGAACCCGTTTTGCCGATAATTTGTCCTCCTACAATCACCTTGGAATCCTCCTCGAAAAAGAGCTTTACCCACAGATCCGATGCTCCCGGAAAATACCCGGGCAGGTTTTTGGCCTTGATCTTTACACAGTTGATGTGCCTGAGCCCGTAGTGTTCAATGTCAGTTGTGCCGAGGCCGGTTTTGCTAACCTCCAGGTCAAAGACCTTGGTTATCGCGGTGCCGATAATGCCGGGGAAGGGCTTCAGATTTTTTGAGCTGAGTTCGGAGACGATATTTTCACCGCACATTTTTCCCTGGCGATTGGCAGTCAGTCCCAGGGGGATGAAAACCGGCTGGCACAGCAGCCGGTGATATACAGTGCTGCAGTCACCGCAGGCAAAGATGTCCGGATCGGAAGTCCTCAAGTAACGGTCGACAAGAATGGCCTTGCGCGCTCCGAGTTCCAGTCCTGCCTGAGCGGCAATCTCGCTTCTGGGGGCGACTCCTATGCTTACCAGCACGCAGTCGGCCTCCACCGAACTGCCGTCATCAAGGAGCACAGCCCGAACTTGCTTGTCGCCTTCCAGGCCGACGACCTTTTTTGAGGTGGAGATCTTCACCCCGTTGTGTTGTATCTCGGCTGAGACAATATCGCTCATGTCCTCGTCCATAATTGTCATGATGCGCGGCAGGGCTTCTATGACCGTGACCTCCATACCAACCCTTTTGAAGGCTTCGGAGACCTCGACGCCGATGTAGCCGCCGCCGATTATTACACCCCTTTTGGGTTTCTTTTCCTCTATGAACCCTTTGAGATCGATGCCGTCCTGGAATTCCTTCATGGGGAAGACACCTGCTAAATCGATTCCCGGGATAGGGGGCATGATCGCGCGGGCCCCAGTTGCAATCACGAGCTTGGCATACTCCTGATCAAAGGTTTTGTCGCTTGCAATATCCCGGATAGAAACGGCCTTTGCCTCGCGGTTGATGCCCAGTGCTTCATGGCTGGTTTTGAGGTTGATACCTCTTTTGTGAATCGCGTCTTCCGGATGCAGGGCAATCAGGTCTTCCTGATCTTGTATCTGACCAGATACATAATAAGGGACCCCTCAGGCGCCGTAGGATATGTAGGCCTCTTTACCGAATACGACCACTTCCTGTTCGGGGATTGCGCGCTTGATATGGCTGGCAGCACTCATGCCGGCTGCCACGGCACCGATGACAACAACAGGGTTCATTTTTTAAGCCTCCTGATAACAGATATGGGTATATAAATAAGATAATATTCAGCTGTGGTTTTTCCAGTATGGCTTTATGAATACATTATTTACAAACGTCTACCCAGCCGGCTCCGGTAATCTCAAGCAGGGCTTGCGGTGTAATCTCGATACAGGAATTTTTCGATCCTGCTGCGGGATAAACCTTTTCAAAAAGTTTGAGGCTTTTGTCCAGATAGATTTCGAACTCCTGCTTGAGACCAAAGGGGCATACCCCACCCACCGGGTGTCCTGTCATTTCCAACACCTCTTCCGGTGACATCATCTTGGCCTTGACCTGGAATACCTGCTTGAATTTTTTATTATCAATCCTGGCAACACCCTTGGTAACCACCAGGACATTGCGGTCCTTGAGCTTGAGTGCCATGGTCTTGGCAATCAGGGCCGGTTCAACCCCGAGGGCCTGTGCTGCCAGCTCGACTGTTTCCGTGCTGGTATCGAATTCGCGGATTTCATAAGGAAGGTTGTTTGATGAAAAGAATGCTCTCACGTTGTCAACACTCATCGTGCTCCTCCTGTACATGTTTATG
>JAFGIF010000179.1 GCA_016929755.1 Deltaproteobacteria bacterium
AAATCTACATACTACCTGTTAACAATACCGTTTCTGGTGATGAATTTCATCGTGATCGGATACTTGTGGACAATTAATATCTCCCTGACACTCGTTATCCCGGCATTTTTTCTCATGGCCTGCTTCTGCCAGTCGTATTGCTGCGCGCACCAGGACTGCCCCTATGTCGGCGGATGGTGCCCGGGTATTGGCGGGATTATCCCCGCGAGCTACCTTGCAAAACTGCGCTATGGGAAAAACATTAATAAATCGAACATGAAATTTGCCGTATATGGAACAATCGGGTTCAGTTGCATCATCGTTGTTCTCGTATTTTCCTTGTACTGGATCGGAAAACTATCCATTTGGCTGGCCATTGTGTATCTTGTCCTCAGCCTGGCCTACTATTTCAGTTTTTTCCTGACGGTCTGCCCGGGATGCGCAATCCGGAATATCTGCCCCGGCGGGAAATGCCAACAGCTTGCGTATAAAAACAAGGTGGACATTTCCGGGTAGCTGGATCCGTGATGAAAAGAAGAATCGAAACCAAAACTTCAAAGACTGCTCAGTGGACATGCGTATCGCGGGCAGTGTCTTTTTTGGAATCCGACAAACTCTATCGCAGCAATGACTTTCTTGCTCTTCAACTTCTCCCGAAGTTCCTGCAAATCCTGCTTAAAATACCGCTTTTCAGGACCCTGTATCGCACGGTATTCAGCCCGAAGGGCATTTATGAATATGTGATTGCCAGGACCAGATATATCGATACGGTCTTTCAGCAGGCGCTCGCGGATGGTTTTGAGCAGATACTCATCTTCGGTGCCGGCTTTGATACTCGATCAATCCGTTTTCAGGCCCAGACAAAGGGCACAACCATATTCGAACTTGACGTTCACAATACACAGAACGCAAAGATTCTCCAATTCCAGAAAAGGAATATACCCGTTCCCACAAACCTGGTCTTTGTTGCCATTGATTTTGAACAAGAAACACTCGTCCACAAGCTTGCTGAAGCAGGGTTCGGCAGAAACAAAAAAAGCCTCTTCGTCCTGGAAGGCCTGCTCATGTATCTACACCCCCAAGCAGTTGATGAAACCCTTAGCGTCATCCGTCAATATGCCGGTCCTCAAAGCCGGATCGTATTTGATTATCTCCAAGCTTCGGTTCTCAGGCAGGAAAACCAGCTATACGGTGAAAAGGAAATCTACCAAAGAGTAGCCAGGGCTGCCGAACAATGGCGTTCCGCCATTGAACCAAGGGCTTTCAAAAAGTTTCTTGCCAGTCATAGTTTTAGGATCATTGATCATAAAAATGCCGAGGAGCTCGAAGAGCTCTATTTCAAAAATCAGGAGGGAAAAGGTCTTGCACGTATAAACGGGACACACTGTCTTGTAACGGCTGAAATCGTCTAGTCAATCCCTGCTCAAAGCTTTGGTTCGGTTATAAAAATCATGCAGTATGTAAAAACCGGAAGGTGCAACAAAGCACAATTTAATTGTAGTGAGGCGATCCCTGTTGTTTATATATATTAACATGAACTCTGAGCCTGATTCCAAAAAAATTTCCTGCCTGCGCTGCGGAAAATGCTGTCAGACGGACATGGTGGCATATGCAACCCAAGAGGATATCGAGCGCTGGCGGGCAGAAAAAAGATTTGACATTCTGGACCATGTCGAAACGCATTCTCCGATATGGGCCGGAGACCACTTGGTAAGGCGCGATGGTCAAACACAACATGGATGCCCGTTTCTGCGCATTGTTGACGGGCATTGTGAATGTAAAATCTACGAAACCAGACCGGATGTCTGCCGTACTTTTCAGCCGGGATCATCACTTATCTGCCCCCTGCATCAATTTTATGTTCACGCTTCCTGAGTGCCCTGAATCGCGCATCTCATCTCCAGCATATCCGAGGATTTTATGAAATCAATGCTTCCCGATCATATTCAATTTTCAATGGCACAGGCCGTACAACAAACCCTTGATTTTTGTTCACAGCATATTCAATGTTGTAATTGGTACTGGTCTCACGGCTGAGCTATAATGTTAAAATACCTCGAGGACAGGATGCATTTACGAATATGGCCAAATCGAAAAGGGTACAGCCCATGAATCGAAGAAATTTTCTGAAGGCTACGGCTATTACTGCCGGTGCCACCGTGCTTGGTGGAGGGGGTCTCTCTCTGGTACTTCATGACCCGGATAGCCTCAAAGATCATTTCGAGAGCGTCGAGAAGGTCCTTTCGGCAGGCCTGGGAAATAACCGTGCAACAGGCCTGATGATGGACGTCCACTCGGAGCAGCAGGCCCTTGCCGCAGATATGCCCTACATCGGTGGTAACAAAAACATATTCACCCAGTGGCTGGTCTATGGGGTATATTACCTGGCAGTATATCGCGTGCTCAAAGCAGATGGTAATACTGTCGGAGAAATTGGCAGGATAGTATTCGATGCATTCAGGAAAATGGCGGACTACCCGGGGTGGATGCTTTATCTCATAGGAAAATTGAAATACAACCGGAAGTACATTGATACGCTGCGCCGGTCAGCCCTCCGCTCGCAGGAGAAGCGCTATCCCGGAGATTGGGTGGCAACATTTATTGAAGGCGATGGTGAATCATTCGACTATGGGATCGATATTACCGAATGCGGAATCCACAAATTCTTTCAGAGCTATGGGGCTCAAGAGTTTACGCCATACATGTGTTTGAGTGATTTTGTGGTAAGCGATGTCTTCAATCGAGGCCTGATCCGGTACGAAACACTGGCTGAAGGTGCAGCCAGGTGCGATTTCCGATACAAAAAAGACCGGTCGACGTTTGTCTATCCCCTGCGGGACGGATGGCCGCCGAAGTTTAAAAATACACACGGGTTGGCTTTATGATTGCTGATCTTGTATTTTCAGGTTGTAAAAAAATCGTTGCATTAGAAAAAGGAATGTCTTCTGAAAAGTCATTAGACATCTCAACAGTTCATGGTGTACAATTTTTCTGAAATTTTCATAGAGCTGGAGGTGGTATGGAAGAACCCACAAAAATCGGGATAATTATATGTGACCGTTACCGCAGATGTGCCGGTGGAAAATGCTTCCGATCATTGCGCAACAGAGATGGAGCATTCAGCAGGTATCAGAATACGGAAGTGGAAGTTGTCGGGTATACCACCTGCGAAGGATGTCCGGGCGGAAATATTGAATATGCAGTGGATGAAATGCAGAAAAACAAGGCAACCGTGATTCATTTTGCTACCGGGCTGATCGTCGGATACCCGCCATGCCCCCACATCAGGTATTTCCGTGATTTCATCACCTCAAAATATGCTATCGAGGTTGTTTATGGCACGCACCCGATACCACAGAAATACCTCCTTATGCACAATAAACTTGGAACGTGGGACAGTTCCGACTGGCAGGAAATCATTCAACCCACATTGGTGGATGAAAAAACACGTTTATCTTATGACTGACAAACAGCTCGTGGCAGCACTCCGGCTTATTGCTGTCCTCTAGGGCTGACCATTGGATAACGGCAAATTAAAGAAAATATTCGGCGTTGGTCTGACAGGCGCGTTTATCAGTTTAGTTCTGCTTGCTATTGCATTCTGGTTCGATTGCCTGCTGGGACACCCGGCAATATCGGCACATCCAGCAGCACTCAGGGTTGCAGCAGCCTTTCTTGTCGCTATCGGCCTTTGCCTTCATGTATGGACGCTATGGACCCTGCGCGACTGGTGGAAAAACGACCAGTTATGCACGCTGGGCCCTTTCACGTATTTCCGCCATCCCATGTACGCCGCCTGGATATCATTCATTTCGTCCGGTCTAGTTCTCTATTTGAACAGCTGGACATTGGTATGCTGGCTCGCAGTACTGCAACTTGTCTGGCATCGTCTGGTAAGCAGGGAAGAGAGACTGATGCAGGAGCTTTTCGGTGAAAAATACCGGTCGTATGCCTCTCACACCGGTCGTTTCATCCCACGAATATTTCTTCGGTGATTTTTTCGACTCTCAACCTGCGTGAGCATAAACATATAGACTCAGATTTGAAAATGATCGATACTGGCATTTTGCAATGGCATTTAATCCTGTACAGGGCCACATCCAGGCCCTTTCGGGTGAAATTACAATAAATGCGGAGAATGCAATGCGGGAAAAAACTACAATAATAAGGACAAAAAACATCCTTGGGCTGGCAGTCCTGGCCTCGATCCTTGCCTGGGCCACCTATGGAACTACAGCCGGGGTACTGGGCATGATTGCCTACCTCGCTGTCGGGCTTCTGGGTGTCTTTCCCTGGATTATTCCCTTTGCGGGCATCCCGCTGGGTTTGCTCGATCTTGTCGGGATCCCGGGTTTAGGGATGTACGAAGCGACCCTTAAAATTGCCCACCTTGATACAAGCTGGCTTACAGCCCTGTGGTATCTGATAGTAGTTGCTGTCGCCGGCATTGCCGGGCTTATCTTTTCAATTATGCTGTGGAATGCCTTGTTCAGGAAACCAGCCCGGCCACGCAATCTGGCACTGATCAACTGTCATATTATCGACGGCCGGCGTGACAGCAGAATGATTGACGACGGCGTGATCCTTGTTCGCAACATTTCAGAAAAAGGCGAAACAGCAGGATGCATTATCGCGGCAGGCCCTGCCGCTGAGATTGCCGTACCTGAAGGCTATGAAAAGATCGACCTTGGCGGCCAGTATGTCTTGCCGGGCTTCATCAATGCGCACTGCCACCTGATCAGCAGCGGAAAACCCACATTTCTGGCACGCATTATCAGTGAAAACGAGTATATTACCGACAAACTGGCCGCGCTGCTCACCACCCGGCCCGGGAAATTCTTATTCCTCAAGATGATGGAGAAAAACACCCGTAACGCGCTGCATGCTGGTGTTACTACGATTCGCACCCTGGGAGACCTGGCATGGCTCGACGTTAAGCTGCGCAATATGATTGATACGAATAAAATCCTGGGCCCGCGCATGCTTGTTTCCGGGCCCATAATCTGCCCTACCGGCGGTCACGGCAGTTACATGGCGCTCACAGCGGATTCAGCAGGGGAATTTGCACGGGCGGTACGTACAAACCTGCACAAACAGGTTGACTGGATCAAGATCGCCTCAACCGGGGGTGTCATGGATGCGCGTTCGATCGGAGAGGCTGGTCGCCCCCAGATGACTGTTGAAGAAATCGAAACCGTATGTACCCACGCACATCAGGGCGGGTTCATGGTTGCAACACACTGCGAGAGTACCAGTGGTATCGAGGATGCCCTTGCCGGCGGGGTGGATACGATCGAGCACGGGGCCGATATCCCGGAGAACATGGTTTCACTGTTTAAAAAACAACCCGAAAGCGCTCAGGGGGTATACGGTTCTGGGACCTACCATCTCGGCGCCCATGGGACTTGCCACCCTGCCTATGGAAGTAACCAAAATCTCTGAGATGAGCTTTGAAAACTCGAAGATTGTCGGCCGAGAGATGATCAAGGGGCTTCGGCGTGCATATACTGAAGGCATTGTCCTGGGGGTGGGAACGGATGCCTCGGTACCGTATGTGCCTCACTACGAATTCTGGAAAGAGGTGGCATACATGCTTCACTACGCTGACATGAGCCCGCAGCTGGCAATTTACATGGCCACGCTGGGCAATGCCCAGGCACTTGAGATAGCAGCTGAAACGGGCAGTATCGAAGCCGGCAAATCAGCCGACCTGCAGGTGGTATCCGGAAATCCGCTGGACGATATCAACGTGTTGGGCAGCGTCAGTAAAGTTCTCATACGTGGGCACCTGATCGACAAACCGCGGGTGAAACGTATCAAGACACTTGATAAATCTCCGATCCCCGAGATACTTGAAGTGCCGGATGAATAAAGGCAAAAATGGTTTATGGAGTTATGGCACACAATCTCAGGCATGCGTTGCATCAGGACTTATTCGTTAGAAAAAAGGAGGAATGACATGAACGATCTGAAGCGCGAAAAGAAAAAAGGATTGAGCCGCTGGTATCTCAAGGATGTATTGCTCAGGCGCAGGATCGTCGGAGATACTTATCATACGCCGGGTTTTGGCCTGGCTGCCCAGCTCTTTGCCGTTATGTGCAAGTTTATTATTGAAAAGCTGGGGCCTGAGAAGGGCGAAGCATTGATCAAGGAGGCCGTGGAATATTTCGGCCGCGAGCGGGGAAAACACATCGCCACAGTGGTTCGAGATCAGGGCAAACCGCTGTCCTTCAAAAACTGGCTGATCTTCACCGATATCGACGGCGCCAACTTCCCGGTCAAACCCTTTATCGACAACCACGACCTTGTGGCCGACGTGGGTAAATGCAGCTTTATCACTGCCGCTGAAAAATGGGGCCTTGGCGAGTACGCCGCGCTTTACTGCAAATATGCTGATTACGCCATTCTTGACGGCTATAACCCGGATGTTAAGCTGCAACTGGAAACCCGCCATGATACTAACAAAGACCACTGCCGTTTCCGGTACATTATGAAAGAATCCAATAAATAGTAAATGGCGAAGGACCAAAGGAATTTAAACCTTGTGGTATCCGATCTATACCAGTTCTGCATTTCAAGCACTTCGAGATAGGTCCGGGTCTCGATTATTTATTGTATTTGTGACAGAGCTGTAAAATCGGTACAATATGGACTTGAGTAAAAATCATGTTATCAAAGGCAAAAGCATGAATCAATCCGTTTCAGCCAGGAATGATATCGAGATTCATCAGGGCTATTTTCCCGGTGCAATCGGTCGGATCGTGGAGTTACATGGGATTTATTACCAAGCAAATTGGGGATTCGGATCGTTTTTCGAGGCAAAGGTTGCCGGCGAACTGGCCGAGTTCCTCAACCGGTTTGATGAAAAGCATGACGGGTTCTGGACAGCTTTACTGGACGACCGCATAGAAGGCTCGATCATCATCGACAGTATACATGCCGATTGCGATGGTGCACATCTGCGCTGGTTCATTGTCTCCGAGCAGTATCAAGGTGCAGGAATCGGCAGCCGGCTTATCAAAAACGCTGTGGATTTCTGTAAAAATAAGGATTACACTCGCATGTATCTTTGGACCTTCGAGGGACTGCATACAGCCCGGCACCTGTATGAAAAAGCAGGTTTTGAACTTGCTGAGGAGCATTCGGGCACACAATGGGGCAAGACGGTCAATGAACAAAAATTTATGCTACAACTTGTTTGAGACCTGATCAGAAAAAACAATGGTGTATGTATCAATGCGGACCTGTGAAAAATTACTGATCCTTATCGTTCCATTTTTCCTGCTCTCGGGATGTATTACTTCAGTATCGCCTGATCCTGAAGAGACAGTATTTATGCAAATTGGTGACACCCGATTTTTCAGTGTTGAAGGTCCTGATCAATTCAATGTAGATGGAATGCATCCAGGTTACGGATTGAGATATGAATGGCATTTTCAGTACATCGGCTATAATGAACCAGTGGGATCATACAGTAAAGAATTCCAGTTCGAAGCTACCCATGATTATATCGGAAACAATATTCTTGTATGTCGCTGCATGATCAGAAGTTGGTATGTCATGGAATTCAGCGGTGTTCCCATCCCTCCAATCATCCTATACGGATGGCACCAGGCAGAGGGAGGACATGTAAGTTGGGAAGTTGCGGTAGAATAATATCCGACAAAATGACCATCCAAGTGATACTCGATTGCTTGAATCTTTAACATATGGATATGTGAATGAGTGATAATGGCGAGCGAGATGATACAAAAAATCCAGCAGCGACTCTCTTGTCTGGCGGATAAGAAACGAGCCAATCACTCCAGGCTCTTTTTTAAAACCGGCCCCGGACAATACGGCCAGGGCGACATCTTCAGGGGCATCCGAGTGCCTGTTCTGCGCAAGCTTGCCGCCGAATACAGGACCCTTTCAATCGTTGAAGCCGCAGAACTGCTGTCTTCTACGTTTCACGAGGACAGGTTGCTGGCCCTGATCATTCTGGTCCGGCTCTTCGCCAGGGGAAACAATGAAACCAGGCAGATCATATACTCATTGTATCTCGACAACACGCAATATGTGAACAACTGGGATCTGGTGGATTCCTCGGCTGAATATATCGTCGGCGCTT
>JAFGIF010000180.1 GCA_016929755.1 Deltaproteobacteria bacterium
AATATGCACAAATTGGCCTTGTAAGTATTGTAATTACAACCTATACTTGGTTGGAAAAAGTCAATTAGCGCATGTTAATTTTGAATTTAATACGTTTTAGGGGAACATAAGCAGCGATATTGTAAAGCAACAATACCATGGTATTGTTCGGATAGTTCGACGTTGGCAGATAAACAGGTCTTTTAGTCATGGTCTGAAGGATATGAGTTTAAACCTAATCTATTACGGCAAGTCAGATGTTGGGCTGAAACGTAGCAATAATGAAGATGCGTATATTGTAGAACCCGATCTGGGATTTTGTGCAGTAGCTGACGGTATGGGAGGAGCTGCAGCAGGAGAGATTGCCAGCCATATTTTTACTAAAGCGGCTCAGGATGTATTTGCCGAAACAGGCCCATATTCCGAAGAAAGGCGTATGGACCTGATGCAAAAAACGTTCGGTCTGGCCAATCAAAGAATTTTAGACCATATCAAAACGAATCCCCAGCATGCAGGAATGGGGTGTACGGCCGAACTGCTGGCATTTTCTGAAACAAGTTTTGTTCTCGGGCATATGGGAGACAGCAGGACCTACCGTTTACGCAATGATCAATTAAAACAGATCACGCAAGATCACTCGCTTGTTCAAGATCAGATTGCACAAGGTCTTATTACTCCGGATGAAGCCAGAAGACATCCGTTACGGCATGTTATCCTGCGGGCTGTCGGAACCAGCGATACGCCATCCCTTGATCTTATCCGGGGGAAGTTGTGTGCCGATGACATTTTTCTCCTGTGTTCAGATGGTCTTACCGATATGGTGGATGATGAGAAGATCAAGCATACTTTGGATGCTGGCAACAATTTAGAACAGGTAACCGACGAACTAATTGAAATTGCAAAATCTTTCGGAGGGAAAGATAATATTACCGTGGTGTTATGTAAATTCATATGATCTCAAAGATATATTTATATTTTTCCATTCTTCTTTTTTGCCTGGTTCTTTGCAGCATACCTGTCAATGCTGAGATTGAGGGAGCACCCAGGATATATCCTATGCCCAGAGCGGAAGTGGAGGATGTTCTTAAAGAACGTTTGTCCTGTATGGGCTTTGAGATTTCACGTAGCATTCACGAAAATGACACCATTCAACTATATGCTGTTAAAGCCGATAAAATCTGGACAATCAGATTGCAGCAAAAATCTCCACTGGCAACGAAACTATGGGTCCTGTACACGGTTGACGGACATGCTGACCAGACAGAGATGAATAAACTGATGAATCACCTCGGCGGGTGCATCACTGAGATAGCTGTTCCAAATGAGGAATCAGCGGATTATGTCATTCCTGCGGCAGTCTTGTCTCAAATTGAATCCGTGGTCTGTATAAATGCTCAAATGAACAGCGATTCTGTTCAGTATTCTGGATTTGTTGTCGACAAGCAGGGTTTGGTTCTTTGTACGGCCCATTATTTAAAAAATCCGGATACGATCACAGTTACCCTTTTCGACGGATCCGAGCGAAAGGGTCGTCTCATCCGACTGGATTATCTCAAGGATCTGGCATTGATTGATGTCGATTACAGATTCGGCTCATCCATTGCGTTGGCCAATAGTCGCGAGCTTTTGAGTATGGGCCAGCAGCTATATTCGATTGGTTGTCCCGATGATCTGCGAGGGACAATATATCCAGGCTTTGTTAACGGGCCGCCGAGGCTGGTAGATGAACAACCTCTGTGGCAGGTTCAGATGAAGATTCATCCGGGAAGCAGTGGCAGCCCGGTGTTTGATGTTCAGGGAAATCTGGCGGCAATTGTCAAGGGCAGACTGAGGGGTGGTGATTCGTTGGGTTTTCTGATTCCGCTTGAAACAATTATAGCATTCGTGAAAGATATGTAACATTATGCAATATGGAAGATATGAAATTGTAAAAGAGTTGGGGAAAGGAGCAATGGGGGTTGTATATCAGGCCCATGATCCTCAGCTTGATCGTTTAATTGCCCTGAAAGTATTGCGCCAGGACCGGGTGACCAGTGAGGATTTTGTAATGCGGTTTCTGAAAGAAGCCAGGGCTCTCGGCTGGCTTTCACATCCCAATATCGTGACAGTCTACGATGTGGGCCAGGACCACGAAACCATTTACATTGCCATGGAATATTTAGAGGGCAGTGCGCTCAATGAGCTGATTAAAGAAAACAATCTGAATTTAAAAGAAGTTATGAATATCGGAATCCAGGTTGCCCAGGCCCTCGATTATGCCCACGGCAGGGGTATTGTTCACCGGGACATTAAACCATCGAATATCATTGTCACGAAAGACGGCCAGGTAAAGATAACTGATTTCGGTATTGCTCATATTGAAGATCCAGCTGCTCATCAGCAAACCCAGGCCGGTGAAATTCTGGGTACACCCATTTACATGTCTCCCGAACAGGTGATGGGACAAAGCGTTGACGGACGCTCAGATCTATACTCCCTCGGTGTTATTATCTATGAGCTCGTTACCGGCAAAAGGCCGTTTGCCGGTGAGAATCTGGCTGCAATTTTCAGGGCGGTCACAACGGATAGGGCTGTTGAACCGGCTGAACTGGATCAGTCGATTCCGCTTTCGCTGTCTGGACTGATTATGCAAGCGCTCAACAAAAGTCCGGATGAGCGTTTTCAGAGCGGAGCGCAAATGGCAGAGTGTTTCAGTCGTTTTGTTGCCGAACAAGAAGATCCGACCATGCCTCGGGAAGCAGAAGAGAAAAAACCATCCCATTTGATACGCAATGTCTTTATTGCAGCCATTGTGGTAGCACTCGCTTTCGGCGTCTACCTTTTTACAGGGAGTAATAGTGTCGTAACGGCATCCTTGCAGGTAGAGAGTATGCCTGAAGGAGCTCAAGTTTTCATTGATAGTGCCTTTAAAGGCAAGACCCCGTTGGAGCTTGATTTGCCGTTAGGAAAACATGAGGTTCGCTTAAGCCTGCCCAACTACTATGAATGGGAGGCGCAAATGCAATTAGACAAGGAAGGTCAGCAGCCCCTTTTTGTTCGGTTGATTTCAGCAGAAACTACGCTAGAAGAGTGAGAAACAGGGTCTGATCCGTAATGGTATATGGGAAAAATATTCAAGAGGAGGAAAAAATGAAGTCTTTACTACGATTACTCACGTATATTGTAACTGGCATGCTGGTGATTATGGCCGGAGCCACTATATGTTATGCACAGCTTGCGCCGGGCGATACGGTGCCGATTTTTTCGCTGAAGGATATTGATGGCAAGACCTACGACTTGTCTGCAATGAAAGACAAGCCCATGGTCATTATCTACTTTTTTGATGTGGAATCCCGGCCAAGCCAGGAAGGTTTGTTAGACATCGACCAACTGGCAAAAAAATATCAGGATTCAGAACTTGTTGTGTGGGGCATCACACGTTCATCAAGGAAAGGTGTTGCTGATTTTATTGCTCAGGCGAAACCTATCTTTCCAATCCTGCTGGATGATGCTGGTGTAAGTGACAAGTATCAGGCGCAATTGATCCTGCCCACGGTATGTATTGTCGGACCCGAGCTGAATTTGCTGGATTTCTTTCAGGGCGGAGGGAAGACTACCAGCGTGATGCTGGTCAGGCTTGCCGAAAGAAAGCTGCAGCAGAAGCAGACACGAATTGCCCAGGCAATAAGCGATGAGGTTATCAAGAAAAACCCGGACAACAGCGAAGCCAAGATGGTGAAAGGCTATGCATACTTAAAAGATGGAGAGTTTACCCAGGCAGAAAACACCTTTTCTGACCTTGCCGGTAAAAAGGACGATGATGAAGTGCTGGGGAAGGAGGGTCTCGTTGCAGTATATGCCGCACAGGGACAGACAGAAAAGGCTTTGAACCTGGCTCAAGAGGTGGAACAGAAGGCCCCTGAGAGGTCGTATGTGCATGTCGTCAAGGGAGATCTGCTCTACAATCAAAACAAAAAACAGGAAGCTCAGGCTGAATATCAGCAGGCCACCCAGAAAGAATCGGCACAGTCGTACCAGAAGGCCCTTGCCTATAACAAGCTCGGCCGGTTGTATGCCAGCCTGGAAGATTATGAAAAATCGCGAGATCTTTACGATCAGGCAGTTGTCATAGATCCGTATTATGTGGAAGCCATGGCAAACAAGGGCATTACCTATGAAAAACAGGGTAACTGGGATAAAGCGCTCGCAGTCTACCAGGAGAGTAGTAATATAGACAAATCCGATATGTTTTCCGCTGTACTGGCCAAGAGGGCCCAGGAAATGCTGGAGCTTCAGACCAATGCACAGAGCAAGGAACGTATCGACAAGCTGGTTGGAGAGCTGGCGAAAAGATATCGTTCAAAGAAAAAGATCTTCACAATCAACAAGGAAGACAGTTGGACATCCCAGCCTATGGTGCTTACGTTTATTGATTTTCAGGAAACCGGAGGGCTGACCGAACGCGACGGATATACAACCGTGCTGACTACCCAGCTGGCCGAACAGCTCAATCAGTCAGGCAGAGTTCAGGTGGTTGAACGCGTTGTTCTAGATCGGCTTCTGGAAGAATTGAACCTCGGGTCTTCGGATCTTGCTGATCAAAACACGGCACTGAGACTGGGACGGGTTTTGGCTGCAAAGATTATAGGCACGGGTTCTGTTTATCATATCTCAGACGGAACCCTGTTGAGTTTGCGACTCATCGACACGGAGACAACCGGTATCGCCAAGGTAATCAACCGGCAAATAAAACAGGGAGCACCACTAAAGACGGAGCTTCATAAACTCAATCGTGAAATTCTTACTTCCGTTATTCTCGGCTACCCCCTTAAGGCCTACGTGGTTGATGTAGCGGCAGATAAGATAATGATAAATATCGGATCGAATCAAGGAGTGGTTGCCGGTACGAAATTTGATGTAATTGAGGAGCAGGAGCCGGTCAAGTATAAAGGCAAAATTTTACAGAAGGCTCCGGAAACAGTAGCTCAAATTGAGGTTGAAAGCGTCGAACCGGATCTCAGCTATTGCCGTATAATCGGACAGACCAGGCCAGTTGCCCGTGATGACAAAATCGTTGAGAAAATTGAACAGGAGATTAAAGGATAGGTTGATGGTTTTCGAAAAGACCACTCATTTTATCATAATAGTTTTTGTGATATGTTTGGCAGGCTGTGCAACAGGGCCAAGCCAAAGAAATCATGCAGTCTCGGTGGCTGTCTGGGATTTGGAAAATCTGAGCTTTGATAAAGGAAACCAGCCTGATCTGGGACAAATGCTCTCGGACGAGATTATTAAGACCCTGCAACAACACGATGGCCTGCAGATGGTGGAACGCCAGCGCCTCTTGCTTGTACTTGAGGAGCTGGACTTGGGTTCCTCAGAGCTGGCTGATGAGTATACCCGCCTTCAAGTAGGCCTGATGGTGGGCGCTCAACAGATGGTTTTCGGGGGTTATCAGGTGGTGGGCGAGTCCATGCGCCTCGATCTCAGATTGGTGGACGTAAGTTCCGGCAAGATTATAACGGCGGCCCAGAAAACAACAGGGGCCGGCGATTTAGCCGGATGGTTGAGGGCTGCTGCAGAGGCTGCCGCTGAGATCGTGCCATAGCTCATAATCTTATCTGTCGGGAAAATTCAAAGGGGGCTTGCCATATGGCAAGCCCCCTTTTTTATATGATGGACGGACTGATAGCATGTATTCAATCATCGATTGATTCTATGATAAGTGACTTAATTCCAAATGCGTTATCACTGCCGGGCAGCGTCGGCATCAATCATTTCCGAGTTGAAGAATTCATCCGCCCCCATATCCACTTGTGCAATACCGTCATTATCCCCATCCATAATTCGTTGTTGCCCTTCAAAGTCGGTCAAAGGAAGTTCCGGGGCATCATTTGTTCCGCGCTCTATACAGGGAGAATTGTGTTGAAGATGAAAATCCCCGTAATCAGGGCCTGCAAAAAGGGGATCTGCATCTATATTGCCAAAACCGTCATATCCACCGTCTATGTCAGAATATGTCACGAGTGGGCTGGATTGGACAGAGAATATCTCATCACCGCAGATACGAGCGGAATCGTTGAAGGCAATACAATTGATCATATCGACCGTGCTCTTGTAATTGTAAATCCCCCCACCATAGCCGGCGTTGTTGTGATAGAAGGAGCAATTCAGTATCTGAGAACTGCTTTGATAATTGTGAATTGCACCTCCGGCACCCTCGACAAAACACTTGGGGTCAATGCACTTGATTGTCGTAAGATCATGTTCACCGCATGGATTTTCTTTGCCGGGGTGTTTAAAGGCACAATTTTCAGCAAAGGTACAATTGGTGATTAGTGCTGAACCGGTAGAGAAGCAGGATATAGCTCCTCCGAAAGGAGCACCGTTTCCTTCGAATACACAATCCTTTATTACAGCAGTTGATGAACAGGTAAAGATTCCACCACCGCAATTCTCTGAGCTAAAATTCCAATTATCCCTGAAGGTGCAGTTGATAACGACAAGGTCGGAATCCGGATTATAGTTGTTAAGGGCGCTGCCCTGTAAAGCGTGGTTCGCTATGAAATTGCAATTGGCAACTCTTAGAGAAGAGGCCCTGATATTGTTGTTGATACCTCCTCCTGCCGGGGCTTTACCTTCAATGATTGAGAATCCGTCTATCACTACAGTGCCGGCGTCCTCGGATATGGCGAAACACCGTACGATAGACTGCCCGCAGACAGTCGTGAGATTTTCCAGGTAATTTCTCTCATAGAGCTGCGTCTCGTTTCCGGCAAAGCCGCCAAACAGTGCCAGGTCTTTATCTATTTCGATTTGATCGACGAGGATATAAGATCCCTTCCTGACCCAGATTTCATCACCATCATTGGCGGCATCAATTGCCTCGCTGATAGTTGGCAAGGACTGATCCCAACTCCTGCCGCTATTGTTCGATTGTCCATTTGCCCGGTCTACAAAGACGACCTGACAGAAATCAAAGCCATCACAATCCTGGTCAATCCCGTCACATGCAATTTCTGATGCGCCCGGGTGTATGTCTGCATTCGAATCGTTGCAATCAGATACCAGTAGATAGCCGTCTGCGTCGAGATCATCATCGGGTGTCGCTGGATTACAGTCATCATCCCAGCCGTTATAGGGCTCTTCAACCGCACCCGGGTTAACCAACGGATTTGTGTCATCACAGTCGCCGGTTGAGGCAGTCAATTCAGATGCAAGATAATAGCCATCCGGGCGATTGGCTGAAATTCGGGAGTTGCCATCGGAATAGCTATCTCCATCAGCATCCTTGTACCAGGTTGCGGGCTCCGGGCAGTCAAAGCCATCGCAATTCTGGTCGACCCCGTCGCCGCAGATTTCGGTTGCGCCCGGGTGGATAAAGGGGTCATCATCATTGCAGTCGCCCTGGCTTTCCGTATATCCGTCGTGATCATTGTCCGTATCAGCCGGATCGAATATGGCCAGGGTTACTGTAGCCGTGTCAGTACCGCCATTTCCATCGTTTACGCGGTAGATAAAACTGTCATTGATAGTTAACGTGCCGTCATGCTGATAGGTGAATGTGCCGTCTTCGTTCAGGACCAGACTGCCGTGAGATGGTTCTTTAACAGGGGACGGATCTACGTGTAGGATATCATTATCAGGGTCAGTATCGTTATGTAATAGGCTTGAATATCCGCTGTCCAGAACTGATACCAGGCCACCCTGTTGGACCGTGGCACTGTCATTTACTGCATCCGGCGGATCGTTAACGGGAAGTATTCTGATGGTGACCGTTGCGCTATCAGTACCCCCGTAACCGTCATTGACCTGATAGATGAAACAATCGTCAGTTTTCTCGCTGCCGTCATGTGTATAGCTGAAGGTTCCGTCGGTATGCAAATTCAGATAACCGCTGAGTGTATCGCTGTGCCAGGAAACAAAGAGTCCGTCTCCATCAGGATCAGTGTCGTTAAACAGGACACTTGCTTGTCCTGAATCAAGCAAGCTGACAGTACCCCCCTCATCTAAGGTTATTGAATCATCAGCGGCCACAGGAGTTCTGTTCAGGCTTCCAACAGTGATTATTACAATTTCACTATCGCTTTCAAGGGGCTCTCCGTCATCCTGAACATAAAATCGCACATAGTAGTTCAATTGTGTTGAGGATGTTGGTGTCTGCCAGCGAAACATCCGGGTACGTTGATCGAAGACGGCTCCCTCTGGAAACGCTTGGTCCGCTACAGGGCTTATTTCAAAGCTGAGGTCGTTGCTGTCGGCATCAGTGGCAGTGACGGGAAATTCAATCAAATCGCCTGCATGTTCCACGAATCTGTTGCCAATCGGTAAGAGCTTGGGAGGTATGTTGCATTGGCCAAGTGTGAGCCGAACTTCTTGTGTGTCAAGATTCTGATCGGAATCTATCACCTTGAATTCCACAAAGTAATTACCGGCAGCATCTGATGTTGGTGTTGGCCAGGTGAATATCCAGACAGCGCTGTCAGCATCAAACGAGAAATCAGCACCCGCGGGAAGCCCGCTTGCCTCGAAAGTCAGATCTTCAACCGAGCCATCCGGATCGCTGGCAGTGACCGGGAAACGGATCAGGTCCCCTTCGGCTACTTCTTGGGATTCAATCGGATCAAGTATGGGTGAGCGTTTGATATCACCTACCGCGAGAATCACTTCTTCCCAAGCACCAAGCTTGGGCCAGCCGTTATCGGTTACCATAAACAGTACGCGGTATTCGCCCATAACCGGGTTTTGCCATGTGAATGCTCCGGTTGCGGAATCGAAGTCCACGTCATAATAACGTCCGTCCGGATCTCTTGGGAGTTGGGATGCGTAGTAGTTGAGGGCATCACCGTCAGGGTCAATTGCCGCCAGCTGTATATGCAGCAGTTCCCCTTCAGATATTTCCCGGGATCCAATATGATCAAGGACCGGAGGATTATTTTCTATATCTTCAGGCTGAATAAGTGTGATGGTTCCAATATCGGTTGTTTGGTTGGCGATGACGGTGATATCGGATTTCTGACCCCTGAGCCGCACTTCACTGGCTTCATTTTTCAGCAGGACTCTAAGAGTGCGGTTGGTGCCCGATTTTACCCCGCTGATGGTCCCCTGATGGTAGGAACATGGCCAAGAATTGCCTACGAGCAGTTCCCCGTTTTCATCCACGACCTCGGCATCAACTCTATCAATCCCGAACTCTGCGCAGTCAATGGCCTCAGCTGCCGCCTGCTTCTGGGCAGGTGAGCTGACGGAGGAGGCGTTTTCGGCCACTATAAGGGAGAATGTAATGGTTCCGGCTTCAGTAGTGGTTGTGCCCGAGCCGCTTGTACCGCAGCCGGTAAGTATCCCCAAAAAAATACCCAGGATGACGAGCAGCAGCATATGGAATATTTTATGATGACAAAAGCGTATTGCACGGGGGTGACTGAAATCTCTCATCTTTCGGGTCTCCCGGTCGTTCTCACCAAACAGCCTTGATCAGATTTTAAGAACAGGACTATTTTCAAGCACACAGGAAGTACCCCGGTTGGACTCCCCGGGGGTGCAATCGTTTCTCCATCAAGTCTATCGTAAGCGCAGCTAAATGTCATATCTTCGCCCTGAGCCGTCCGGAATCTTTTCCCAGGCTACACAGGAAAACCTGTGAAAAATAATCGCGCTGGTACTGTGCGCGAGTACAGTCTGTAAAAAATCGCCTGAATACTGACAATCAAATAACATGCCAAAACATATGGCATGTTTTTGACAGTTATTATGATTAGTTACATGTATTTAAATCAAGTTTCATCCGGCATTTGGGTAAAATGCCGCATGTTAAATGGAAAAAATCTTCCATTTGGTCCATCCGGTTCCTCTATCATGCTGGAAGAAGCTGACATCAGAAGCTGAAATACAGGTTTCCTGCAATTGAAAAACCTTTATATGCGTAGTCCTCTTCAGGGTGGTACCAATTTTTTTCATCATCGATGTAGAAGCCCTTGATGTCGAGCGAGCCTTTGACATTTTCTCTGAGAGCTTGGGTGACACCGCAGCCGAGAGTGTATTTCTGCCGCTGGCCGACATAAAACGATGAGTCGGCAGGATACGCATTCTCATCCAGCCAGAGGAGCTCAAAGCCGGCTTTCAGCGTGGTTTCGTTGTTCGGGAAATAGAGATAGGCAACTTCACCGATCCACTCGTCACCGTGACTGTTGTGTTCTTCGCTGGGCAAGATTGTTCCCTGACGGAATTTACTCTTGTCTCTGAAGATGCTGTGTATAGAGAAAACCATAGCCCAGTCAGTCCCGGCATATTCAGCGCCCAGGCCAAAGAGCAGTATATCACCCTCCTGATAAAATTTTTCTCCATCGACTTCGTCTTCATCGTAGGTGATATATTCGCCGAATGCCCTGGCATACCATGACGGCGATATCTCGTAGCCCAACTCGGCCGTGAGTGTCAAGGCTTCCCCCGGATCATAGTTTTCAACCCCGGTGCTGTAATCATATTCACCGCGCCAGAGATAGCCCAAGCCGATACCTGCCACCCAGGCATCCCACTGTTTGGTCAGGCTGATCACCGGGTTGACATTGAAGCCTTCGCCAAATGTTGTGATTGAAACCAGTTCTGGAATCGTAATCAAGATCAGGTCGCGCTGTTTGAGATCGGTGTGGCCGGTGGGCAGATTCAGCCCCAGACCGAGGAGGATGTCGACGGGAAATCGATCAAGGATCTCATAGGAGAAATTGAGCTTTGTATCCACGAAATCGCTCAATGAACGCGCGCTTTGCCCGGACAAATCTACCGAGGTGTAGACATAGGCTCCCAGGAGTTCTATGGAGATATCACGGTAGGCTGACTCAACCTCGATCGGGACCGAAAGCTGCATGCCCCGATCATCATTGTCGTTATCCCACCAGTCGTAGTGAAACCCGGCCGTAAAATCCATATCTGTTTGAGCTGCGAAACATCCGGACCAACCAACCATCGCAACCAGAAACAGCGCTGTTACAATCAGTCTCTTCATGGCATAGTGCCCTCTCATTTTGTTATTGTTAAGTTATTACTACCGGCCAAGGGAAATTGCTATGTATTCGGAATCACTCTCGGCGGGTGTTCCGTCATCAGTTACGGTGAACTCTATGTAATATGTGGCCTCATCCATGTCTGTTGTGTCCCAGATAAATAGTTGGCTGTCCGGGTTGAAACTTGCTCCTGATGGAAGCTCTGCCGGATCAGTATAAAAGGTCAGACTGTCTCCGTCAGGATCAGTGGCCGTCAGCACGAATTCCATTACATCACCGACATTTTCAACAAACCGGCTTCCGATCGGGTCGAGTACCGGCGGGCGGTTTACATCCCCGAGCGTTATTGTTATGAGTTCAGAATCGTTTTCCTCTCCCTCATCCCATACGCTGAACCACAGGTAGTAGTTGCCTGGAACAACTCCATCTGTCGACCAGCTGAAAAGGCCGGCCTCAGAATCGAATGCGTAATTCTCGGGAGCGGGCAGGACTTCATCTGTGCTGTCCGAAAACCAGAAAGGGCCGTCTTCAGGGTCAGTGGCGCTGATGGTAAATTCAAGGGTTTCTCCTGTAGCTACCTGCCTTGATCCTATCGGGTTTAACACCGGGGGCTGGTTTACATAAGGTGCAGATTCATGATCAACAGTAATC
>JAFGIF010000181.1 GCA_016929755.1 Deltaproteobacteria bacterium
ATACTAAATCCATTTTAGCAGATCATTTTGTAAAATACATATGCTTTGATAAAAACCCTGTTAAAATCTTGCATTAGATATGTATTACTGAAACATTACCACAATTGATCAGATGAACCATAATGCTTGGGATAAACTTTTATAGAAAGGAAAAGAGTAATTCTCCTGGAATGTGGCATGTCTCTTCACCCCGGCTCACTTACACGCCAAGGTGAAGAGATTGTTTGCCTAATACTATGTATGTCTTCAATTAATCAAGGTTACACCAATCCCTGATCGATCATGGAGTCTGCCACCTTGATAAATCCGGCAATATTTGCTCCAATAACCAGATTGCCTGGATGTCCATACTCCTCAGCAGTCTCATAGCAGTTCTTATGAATTGCATGCATGATCTGTCTAAGCCGCTCGTCCACTTCATCTCTCGGCCAGTTAAGGCGCATTGCGTTCTGGCTCATCTCCAGCCCTGAAACCGCTACGCCTCCTGCATTGGCAGCTTTACCTGGGGCATACAGAATCTTCTTTTCGATGAAAAGATCGACACCTGCCGGCACCGTGGGCATATTAGATCCTTCGCTGACCAAATAACAGCCATTGTTAAGCAGAGTTTCAGCATCCTTGCCGCTTATTTCATTCTGTGTTGCACTTGGAAATGCACAGTCACCTTTGATTCCCCAGGGGCGCTTGCCATCATAATAGTCTACACCGAATTTCTCAGCATACTCCCTGATTCTTCCGCGACGAATGTTCTTAAGTTCCATCACCCATGCCAGTTTCTCATTGTCGATCCCGTCTTTATCATAAATTGTCCCGTTAGAATCAGAAAGGCTGACCACCTTGGCTCCCAGCTGATTGAGCTTTTCAACCGTGTACTGGGCTACATTGCCGGAGCCGGAAACCACACACACCTTACCCTCCAGGGAATCATCGCGCGCATTGAGCATTTCCTGGGCAAAATATACATTCCCATATCCGGTGGCCTCCGGACGGATCAGGGATCCTCCCCAATTTAAGCCCTTACCTGTCAGGACACCGGTAAACTCATTGCGCAGCCTTTTATACTGACCAAAAAGGAATCCGATCTCGCGCCCCCCCACTCCGATGTCACCGGCCGGCACATCCGTATCGGAACCGATATGACGAAAGAGTTCGGTCATGAATGACTGGCAGAACCGCATAACTTCATTATCTGATTTACCTTTTGGATCAAAATCCGACCCACCCTTGCCGCCGCCCATCGGGAGGGTGGTCAGTGAATTCTTAAATACCTGCTCAAAACCAAGGAATTTGAGAATATCGGAATTGACACTCGGATGGAATCGCAGGCCTCCCTTATACGGGCCTAAAGCACTGTTAAACTCGAATCGAAATCCACGGTTAACCTGGATCTCACCGCGGTCGTCCTGCCATGGAACCCTGAAAATCAACTGCCTCTCCGGTTCTACTATCCTCTCAAGAATTTTGGCATCCTTGTATTTCTTACTTCTCTCGAGGACCGGCCTGAGTGATTCAAGCACCTCAGTTACAGACTGTAGAAACGCCGGTTCATTAGGATTCCTCTGTTTTACTGTCTCCAAAGCTTGTTGTACAATCGGCATTTGAAAAATCTCCTTCCATTAGTTAGATTAGAATAATTTCTGCAAACAATACCTTGCACATCGCTTGTTTTGAGAAATAACAAACCATGTGATGGTTTTTTAAGTTTGTCCGGTTATGCGCTTCCTTCAATAAGCCATCTCCCTGTATATATGATAGAAATCCCTTAGATTTTGATATTCAAACATACTGGACATGGCAAAGTTTTCTGATTCAATTCCGTTCTCCTCGGCAAGAGCCACGGGATTCAGGCCTCCGATCAGAATCAAGCCTACCTTGTTAACATCAACCGGCACCTGGCATATCGCCTCACTCATGGCGCCAATCGAAAGCACACCGTTTATGCCCGCTTTATCAAGCTCGGCTGTAATCTCTTCGACTAATCCCAAACAGATTCCGGCAATCTCTCTGAAATTCGCAAGAATTTTTCCTTTTTTATTCTCCACAACATCACGGACCGTAGTCATTCTTGCTCGAATAAAGGCTTCTGAAGGATCCAGTGAAGAACCGGAATAGTGGATAAGTTCAACAAACCGCAAAGGATTCTTGTTCTTTACCTCGAGAATGCCTCCAAAACGGGAATCCATGGGAATACCCGCCTTTAATAAAACACCATTGATTACAATGCTGCATACCGTCGCCAAACCTATCTTACCTTGCGGAACACACACTTCACCCAGCCACTGGCCTTCGCGTGCGATCGCCACAAGCTTGCTGACACACAAACCGGCATCAAATGCCGGTTTCATTGCGGCAAGAGCACTTATAAATCTATTTTTATCAAATATCGTGATATTAACCGGCAACAACCCCTGCTTGCTTTTCGGATTATAGGTTGTCCGGTAAGCAAGCACTTCAATGCGCGTGTTTGCAAATCCGACTTTGTCCTGAACTCTGGCATCCTTGAGTTCCTCAATGCCCTGTTGAGTTATTTCTCTGCCATCCCGGCGGCCGACCAGCCTGGTCAGCCCCCTCTCATCCATAAACTTCAAATGATATCTTACAGTACGCTCACTCAAGTTTATTCCGTATTCTTGGATACGGCGTGCAATAACACGCGCACCAAGCGGCTCAGGTGATTGATTCAGAACCCTTAAGATAACAACACTTTTTCTCTCAATTCCTTCATCTTTATCTATCATACGAGCATCATCACCTCATTAAGGATATCGGCAACCTATTGCTGTATTTACATATATAGACAAATGTTCTCTGTCAATCATTTTTTTGGGTAATTGCCAGGTAAACTTTTGCTAATTATTTTCAATCCGGTATTATGACAATCTATTGAATATCTTGCTTTATAGTGAATCAATTATGGTGATTGTTTTTCGATTGACCAGGATTAAACAGCTTAGTATCTATTCCGTATTTCTGAACTTTGTACTGGATTACTCTTTTGGTTGTTCCCAGAATTCTGGCGGCCCTGCTTTGATTGCCGCGGGTTTCTTTGAGAGCATCGTTTATCAGAGATCGTTCATACGAATCAACCAGAACAGTTAATGTGCCTCGGTTCTTCCTTTGATGACTCTCAATATTAATCTGCAAAGAAGGTGGTAAATGGCTGCTCTCAATTGTATCTCCCGGAGCAAGCAGCAATGCCCGTTCAATACAATTTTCCAATTCTCGCACATTGCCCGGCCAATGATATGCAAACAAGAGATCAAGCGCCTGTGTCGAGATCCGCTTGACCGGCTTGGAGAATTCTTTAGCATATTTGCCGACAAAATGATCTGCAAGCAGAATGATATCACTGCCTCTCTCACGCAGTGCAGGGACAAATATCGGAAATACATTCAGTCGGTAATAAAGATCGGGGCGGAATTCACCCGAATTTACATCATGTTCAAGGTCGCTATTTGTGGCCGCAATAATTCTTACATCCACCTTAACCATACTGGAAGAGCCGAGGGGCTGGAACTGCTTTTCCTGAAGTACCCGCAGCAGTTTGGCCTGAGCCAGAGGTGAGAGCTCACCTACTTCATCCAGAAAAATCGTGCCCCCATGTGCTTCTTCGAATCGACCTCTGCGCTTTTGCTGGGCCCCGGTAAAAGCTCCTTTCTCATGGCCGAAAAGCTCGCTTTCAATCAGAGTATCCGGCATCGCAGCACAATTCACCTCGATAAACGGCATTATTTTTCTGTGACTGTTATAATGAATGGCCCTCGCAATCAGTTCTTTTCCGGTTCCGGTATCGCCATGGATAAGAATAGTCGCATTGGATTCAGCCACCTGAGCGATAAGCCGGAAAACCTCGCGCATAACCTTTGAATTGCCTATCAGATTGGGTGATGGATGCTTGGTCCTGTCCAGCATGTCACGCAATCTTGTATTCTCTTCCTCCAGACGCCGCATGTGAACTGCCTTGGCTATCAGCCCTGCAAACTCTGCAAGCAGTTCAATTTCATAATTCAGAGAGTGAACTTCGTTTGCCACCTTATCAGCCGAAAGCACACCAACCACCTTCGCATCATAAATAATAGGAACGCAGAGAAATGCCAGTTCGGATCGATTCAGATTTCTTCTGGCGCCGGTACGATCGATAAAATTAACTTCTTTGTCCAGGTTTGCGATAGCTATTGGCCTACAGGTCTGAGCCACCTGTCCGGTGATACCCTCTCCAGGCTGGTAACTTACTTCAAGACCTTGAATATCGACTCCATGAGCCACATCAAGAACTGCCTCGCCGGTCTCTCTATCGAGGATGGAAATCATGCCCCGCTCCATGCTGGCCCGGGAGCTCAGTGTTTTAAGGACTTCCTTTAGTTGTTGGCGCAAATCCAGAGGCCTTGCCACAATCCTCGCAATTGTGTGCAACGTGGCAAGATCGTTGTAGGTGAATGATATCATGTTTGCTAACCTTTCCGTTTAAACTTAATCATAATATTATTATTAATACAATATCATAAGGGTAAAACAAATCTTCCATAGCGAATTATCGATAAAACTGCACGACCTTTATTAATACAAGAAATACGTGCACATGCAATATTTCAGTAATCTTACTATTATAATGATTTCTTTATATTAAGCTATATTTGAAATGTGTTTTTCTTTTCAAGATAAAGTTATTGTAAAGGAATAACAGATATGATTTAACCATTTGAGTAATAATATTGCAACTATTTAAGGGGGTTATGCATGCCATTAAAAGTCATCATCTGCCGTGATTTTGATCATATGAGTGAGATTGGGGTCCAACTAGCAGTAAATGATATTCGTAATCGACTCGTTAATCATGAACATTATGTGCTGGGCCTGGCAACCGGAAATACCCCCACCGGCCTGTACAAGCATTTGGCCAAGGCAGCCAATGCTAAAAATTTTGATCCTACCAGAATAAAAACCTTCAACCTGGATGAATATATCGGCCTGCCGGGCGAAAACGCCCAGCAGCGAGCATTGCATCCTGAAAGCTACAGTTATTTCATGGTACAGGAATTGTTCGGTCTGCTGCAGGTAAAGTTCAATGAAACAAATGTTCCATGGGGAACTCTGATCGATCAGACAAAACTGATTGCCGAACTCGAGCAAAATCCTGATGACTGGGAGGAACAGGGTACGGATAAAGGGAAAGCTGTTGTTATTAAGAAAAATGCCCGATCCGAATATCTTCAATGGATCCGCCGTGATATTCTGAATGCATATCAATATAAAATAGAGTGTTCAGGGGGAATTGACCTGCATGTCGTCGGAGTCGGAGGCCGCGGCCATGTTGCTTTTCATGAATCCGGCATCCCTTTTGAAGGCAACAAGATGCTTCTTGTAAAACTGGATGATAATACGGTTGAAAATGCAATATCTGATGGACATTTCGACAGCAATAATCATAGCCCAAGGTATGCTGTTTCAATGGGCGCCGAGCTTGTATTTCAAGCCAAGACCGTGCTTCTGCTAGCCAATGGTAACCGCAAGGCAGAACCTGTCGCTGAATCACTTTTGCTCGATACCACCCCGGAGGTACCGATATCATACGGCCAGATTCTGGCCCGCAAAGGCGGCAACATGATTTATGTGATAGATCAGGATGCTGCCGGGCATATTCTAGATAATTCAGCTAAACTTAAGGAGCGCGGAATCGAAATTGAAGACTTCCGGAACCAAGCTGTTTCTCAAAGAGTTGAAGAACTTCTGTTCTTCAGAAACCCGGATACAGGCTTAATGGGCTAATCACGAATTACATCCTCCGGTTTTGCCATAATTTACTGTTAGAACTCACCGAAAAAGCGGAAGCTTTTCCAAAACAGCATTATTGACATGATCGACTATAGAGCCCAGCCATTCAATGCCAAGAGCTCGATTCTGCGGCGAGAGGCCCTGAATCACAGATATATAGTCCCCTGAATTTTCCTTTTGGGCCTGTATAATTATTCCCTGAAAGGATGCTCCTGCGGAGTCATCATTTTTTTGAATACGTTGAGATGAAAGGATGTCTCCAACTTCATTCCATACTCCGATCAATTCTTTTTTCTGCCGGATAAGATCATCCGGAGCATTAATCTTCATGATCCTTGTATATTCTTCCACAGATTGCGGCAGCTTGTCTACCAGGGCGCCCAGTCTCTTGATTCGCTCATCAAGGGCCATATCAAGCTTTTCAATGGCGCCTTTCAGTAATTCCCGCCCCATAGGGTCACCAGCCGGAAAAAAAGACCTTACATTTTCGTACCATGTCCTCAAGGCTATAAGATTGGCGATATAATTAATATTTTTTCTGGTTCTGTTCCTTATCTCCAAATACAGGCCCGGATAGAATGGCTTTACTCCTTGAGCTGACGACTCACCCAGAATCAGCTGACCTGTCTCGGGCAGATCTCCTCTGAAAACCACCCCGGCTGCAATTACTGTCCCAAAGCCCAGTTGTGACGGACCAACAAGCCCCCCCTGGCCTCCCAGAAAAACAGGTCTCTGGTCGAGCATTACTCCCCTGGGAACATCTCCTATCAGAGAGGGAGTTGCCTTGTCCTGATTGGGCGTGTAGTTGAAATGGATGTAGGAACTGCCGACCTCGCTGTGGTTTTTCCGGCTGGTACCGCCGGCCATCAGGCAATCGCAGAAATTTATAAGACTGCCAAGCGTGACAAACGGCAGCAGAATGGTCTGCTTCAATCCGACGCTATGCGCGGCGTTTGCTTCTTCTTCCAGAATACATGCATCGCGAACATGCGCACCTGAAGCCATGTTTGCCTTTTCCAGGAAAACTGATTTCTTGAAATAGCCTCCCTTGAGTTCCACTGATGGACCAATCTGACAATCTTCAACGCTAACCGGTGCTTCACTGCCCAGGCTGGCCCCCTTCATGACAAGTGTTTCACTGCCGGAAATCCTGCAGCCGGCATAAATAACAACGTCATCAGCTGATATCCGGTCGCAATTCACGTCATTGCCAATATGCACACTTAACGGTTCAGGGATGTTCACCCCTTTGTTGATAAGCAGTTCTACCTTTTCATTCAACCTGTACTCCATGTCTGTACTCCTTCATGAAAAACATTACATACACTGCACCAGTTGTCTACAAGAGTTGCTCAACCGATCGTCTTCACGATGATATCCGCAATTTTCTTACAATGCCGTTCAGTTTCCTTCTCCGTCGGGCCTTCGACCATAACCCGACACATCTGCTGGGTCCCGGAATATCGTACAAGAACTCTGCCGTTTTCGCCGAGTGTATCTTCAACTTCCTTGATAACCTCCATGATTTCCGGAACAGTCTCGATTTCAGGCTTTTTATTGACATCAACATTGATAAGCCGCTGTGGATATACCTTCATCATTTTTGCCAGTTCTGATAGTCGTTTCTGTTCCTGTTTCATTGCACTCAACAGTTGCAGTGCAGCGATAATTCCATCACCTGTTGTATGATGATCGAGAAAAATAATATGCCCGGACTCTTCTCCTCCGATGACAGATCCTCTGGCGATCATTTCTTCCAGCACATACCTGTCCCCCACTTTACCGGCCAGATGTTCGATTCCCATTTCTTTAAGGGCAAGGCCAAAGCCCAGATTGCTCATAACCGTACTTACCACCAGGTTATTCTTCAGGCGATTGTTTTTATTCATCACTGATGCACAAATTACCATGATCTGGTCACCGGTAAGAACATCTCCATTTTCGTCAACAGCAATCACGCGGTCACCATCACCATCAAAAGCAAAGCCGACATCAGCCCCGGTCTTAACTACCTCATGGGCTAACACTTCAGGGTGCTGAGATCCACAGTCCTTGTTAATGTTTTTACCATCGGGCTCATGAAAAATAGGTAGAACTTCTGCGCCAAGTTCAAAAAAGGTTTCCGGTGCAACCTTATAGTTGGCGCCGTTTGAACAATCGAGAACAATCTTCATCCCTTCCAGGGTATATTCTGCAGAAAATGAATTTTTCAAAAATACGATATAGCGACCCCTTGCATCCTCAATCTTGTAGGCTTTGCCAAGCTCATCCGAAGCAGCATGAAGTTCGTGCAGGTTATCCGATAGTATCAGTTCTTCGAGTTCGTCTTCTCTTTCATCGGGAAGTTTGAATCCATCTCGAGAAAATATTTTTATCCCGTTGTCCTGGTAGGGATTATGTGATGCGGATATTACAATTCCCGCGTCAGCACGCATACTGACAGTCAAAAACGCAACACCGGGCGTTGATATGGGCCCTAGCATCAAGGCATCAGCACCCATGGAACACACTCCTGAAACCAGAGCATTTTCCAGTGTGTATCCTGAGAGCCTGGTATCTTTTCCAATAACTATTCTCGGGGTATGACCTTTTCTCCTGCACTGGTATGCAATGGCTCTGCCTATTTTCATGGCCATCTCCGGTGTCATTGGATGCACATTTGCGACCCCCCTGATCCCATCTGTACCGAACAATCTGCCCATACTATTATCTCCTCTCAAAATATTTTTTTCACACACTGCTATAAGTTAACAACATGAACTTTACTTGAGTTCAAATTGAACGCATTGTTATTGTATCAATTGTTTCCCGGTAAAGTACAAAATAAAGTCAGTTGCCCGCCAGTGATTTCTTGATCTCATCGGCAACGACATCCACCGCCTCACCCAGCAAGAATCTGATTGTAAGATCATCCAGATACTCGTCTTTCCACTTAAGGTTATATTCATTAATTAGATTGCTGATATCGTTATACTTTTCGCCAAGGATCAGCTTCTTTTCCGCCACGCTTAAGTTCTCTTTGAAATCAACATGCAAAAGCAGCAGGTTTGATATTTTATGCCCATCTCCCAGCAGAGGAATAATGATAATCGACGCAGAATCCGATTTTCCGCCTCCGGCATACACATCTCCGGTTCTTACAATGGTTTTCTTCGTTCCCATAAGAGCATTTGTACCCTCCACCCTGGATTTTATACTCTGTGAAACGCCTCCGCGACGAACTATGGCTATCGTTGATGATTCAGTCGGTTTGTCATCTTCATCCAGTCCGTTTACCCGGTAGAGTGTAAATCCATTAATCCTGCTGACTGCATTGTTCATCCTCTTCAAAGAAAGGCCATGTTTCGAGCTTATGTTCTCAATAGAGAAATTCAACTCTTTCAGACTGTCAAAGAGAATGCCTCCTAGCTTCTCCACTTTTCGTGATGTTCCCACGGTGACAGTCTTGGCCTGATGACGAATGGCATCAACGGGCCGCGAGAGTTCATCGATAGCCGTACCCAGACAAATATCCAACATATCAATGGGCGATGAAGAAACTCTTTTCTCCTCAAAATCATCCCAGAAATCTTCGATCGGTAATTTACCGGCTGCATGCTTCAGCAGCAGGGTTAAATCCGTGGCTGTCTCAACATTTAAATTTGTAAGCGATCCGCTTAAACGCCATTCTTTATACCCGGTAGAAAATTCACGGAAAAGCTTATGAAATTCTTTATCAGCCAAACTCTCATATAATGAATATCCATTTTTTTCATGCTGCGAGACAATCTTAGCGAGCTTTATTCTGAAATCTTTAAAAAAGGCCGCCTGCTCATGCAGACTGCAAGCTGCGTAATAACCCCAGAGATGCCCGGCCAGGGTATTAAGGATGACAGAGTTAGGGAAGTTTGACTTCGGCACCGGGATCACGCTGTCGCAAACATGTTTGAATCGCTCTTCACCCTCGTCTGCAATGACCACCACATCAGCGGCATGAGCTTTAAAGATAGCAACATCCTTAACAATATCCTCCATCACCAGTTCCGGACTGCCTGCCGTTAAAGCCAATATCAGAGGTTCGGCCGAAAGATCGATATGTTTCTTGTCTTCAATGATATCCGAGGAGATGGTTTTATAGCACAGTTCGCTCAACTTTATCCTGACTTCATCGGCAGCAACCTTATTGGTGCCACTGCCGACAACAGCCCAGTATCTTTTCTTCCTGACCAAGTTCAAGGCAGTGCTCTTTATATGCTCCCTGATTTCTATAACCCTGTTCATAAGCATTGGCACACACTCTAAATTGTCAAGCTCATTAGCGATTAGTTCATCCGGGATACTTCCCAGCAGTTGAGCTATATACAGGGCCAGAACATATCCAGCCACAATTTGTGAATAGAACGCCTTGGTGGAGGCCACAGACATTTCTATATCTCGTCCGTCACTGGTATAGAAAACCCCGTGAGCCTTGGTGGTGATATCAGACTGCCTGCGGTTTACAATTGCTATCAAGTGAGCTCCTCGCTGGCTTGCCATGGTAACCGCCCGGTTGGTATCAGTGGTTGTTCCCGACTGAGTTACAGCTATTACCAGAGAGTCACTCAAGTCATCTTCAAGACAAAATCCGCTTAGGTCGGTTGCTTTACGGGCCTGAATACGAATGCTGGAGCCCCTCAGGTATATTGAAAAGGCCTCAGCAATGGCGGCCCCTGCAACCGCGGCAGTGCCCTGTCCGATAATAAATATCTTTCTGATTGTGCCTTGGATAAGCGCCTCCCGGGTCTTTTGCGGTACTACTTCCTGCCCGAGGTTCATTTGAACAACAGGGCTCTTATTCTTGTCTTTTATGATCCGGTACTTACCGCGCAGTGTCTTGCGGATTGACTGAGGGGCATCCAGAATTTCTTTGATCAGAAAATGAGGAAACTCACCGCGGTCAATATCGCGTGTGGTAATTTCGGCTTTGTGTATATTGCCTTTGTTTAATTCCAGGGGATTGCCATCGTAGCATAGTGCTTTAATACCATTGAGGCCCTCTCCTGTATTGTGCAGGCTGAATATCTGGCCCTGGGTGGATTGATCCCCGGGGATACGTTGTTTCTCACCATCCATTTTGATAAAATACGGTGTTTCTTCTACAATACCGTAAACCTCGGAAGCGAATATATATTGATGCGTGCCTAAACCTACAAAAAGGGACTGGCCGCTGCCTTTGAGGGCAAGAAAGACCTTGTCAGGTTCAAGATTGCTCTGCAGGGCTATGGCATGCGAGCCATCAAATTCACAAAGCGCCCTGCGAAATGACTCCAGCAGGCTATGCCCCTTGAAGAGATGCTTTTCAATCTGCAGAGGTATTATCTTTGTATCCGTTGTAACCGAATGATCGATACTGACACCCTGTAAAAGCAGAGACTCCTTCAATGACTGGTAGTTATCAATATCACCGTTTAAAGCCACATTGATAAACCATGACCCTTTGCCATAACCGGGATATTCTTTTTGTCTGTCATAATCCTGCGAGGCAGATTCTCCTGAGTCTGTCCAGTAATTGTTGACCGGATGGCAATTCGATTCATTAATAGCACCGACCGAGGCCCACCTTGTATGAGCAAGGTACACATCACTTCCGGTTTCCAGACCGATGAAAATCTGTAAAATCGAATCTTTGCGGATTGCCTTTCGCAATTCCCGACAGTTTTTGCCGAGATTTCCTGCAATTGATGCTGTTTTATAGGTAAATGTCAGGGTCTGCGCAAAATGATTGATCGAGCCATTGAGCAGATCACCATTGTGCAGTCTTTTCTTAAATTTCTCTTCCAGGCCTGATTCTTTGATCATGCCGACAGCGTTTTCAAAGGATTGCATATCTTTCATGCACAATGTGATTTGTATGCCCAGCGAATCCCGTCCGCGTACTTCAAGCCTGTCCAGAGAGTTCAGTAGAAAATTTATGCGCTGATACCTCTTGAATACCTCAAGAGAGGGCAGCTCTTCCTTTGCAATCAGGCTGAAAATCTTGTCCTGATTTTTTAGAAGATCTTCTTTAAGTCCCCAGACAATATCCTTGAGCTGTATCAACCGGCCGGATATGATTTCCATCCCGGCGGTTGAAAAATCTGCTGCATTCGTTTCGATTATACTCTCTTCCAGAGAAACAAATTCGTTCATCTCTTCGGCCAGATCACGAACCCTGTCCAATAGTGCATTTTGATGCAGAGCATACTGAAGAGAACCATCCTGTTTAAATACGTATAATTTACTCTCCATCGCTTCGATATGCTCGAGTGGTCCGAGATAGTCAGAGGGAGAAATGTCGTGCTTCAACACCTTATCGATCCGGTTGGCTTTCATTGTAAGGTAATGCTCAACAAGCTTAGAAACAATATCCTTTTCCTTTTGCTGCCGGCCCGCCTTGATTGTCATAATTCCGGCCAGTCCACAGCAAAATGTATCTGTCTGCACGGGAAAGATTACAATAGAATGATATGGTACCGACGAAAGCTTTCGCCCGATAAACACGTTCCAGTTCGCAAACACATTAACAATTGCACGCAACTTGCTGAACATTGTTCGCTCCTCAAAGATATATCGCATCCTGCATATCATTTCTTAAGCTCTTCGTTAACCTGAAATTCTCACGAAACGATACGAGATGAATGGTTATTAAAGATCCCCTGGTGCCTCAAGAAGTGTGCCTAACGTTTCCACCTTGTAGGCTGACTTCTCTATAATATTCTGCAATCTGCGGGCCATAAAATACAATTCGATCACATGTTCAGCAGTATTGCTGATATCCAGATCTTTCTCGGCAAGTTTCTTGATCATCGAAATGACACAAAGCCAGTATATCAATTGCAAAATTGATTCATAATTGAACCACCAGGTCCCTTCATAGAAGTTTACATCGATAAAAGTTCGGACATCATGGTCTGAAAGCATTTCATGAAAAGTATCAAATACCTGATTTGTTTCAATTGAATCATCCCAGCCCTGATGCGATGTCAGTATCCTGATAAGGTCCAGTTCACGCCTTGCTGTACCTTCACTACAACCCATTGAGTACAATGCCTTCTCGATTTCTGAACCAAGCATGAATTCATCGATCCAGGCTCTGCTCTGTCCGGCGATATTCCGTTCGCCCGCAACGGCTCCCAGGTAATGAACCGCATTCCAGATGTACACAATCCTCCAGAAGGAAAGATCGTCAGGAATACCAGGTGGTATTTCTGAGTAAAGATAGTTCAGGGCCCGGCCTGAATCGTCTGCAAATTTCTGATCACGCAAGGTTTCTAATTGAAGGATTGCTTTAAGCTGCCTGTTCAGGCGCGATATAATGGGCTGTTCATCGCCCCGGATGTTATTGGCTCTTTGAATTTCGGTTAACACCAATTTTATTTTTTGGTTATACTCCTCGAACAATCCGGGCTGTTTTCGAGGTGTTTTTATAATGGATCGCAGTGTTCCGACATTTATAAGCTCACCAAAAGGCATCAGAAGCCTTTCGTGCTTAAGCTCTTTTATTGCAGCCATAATATTGGGCACGCCATTGCCATTTAGTCGCTCAACAAGCCTGCGGCAACACTGTTCATCATCGTCTTTAACCTTTCGGAAATAAATAAATACACAGGACTGATAGGCATTCAGATCCAGGTGGAGTCCGTTTTCTGAAAGATCCCTGGCCGAGCGAATATACTCAAGGCCAGAGACGAAATCAGAGAAAATAATATAAACGGAATCCTCTCCCCCTATGTCCAGACCTTCTGTAAGCCCTTTGTGGACAAGCTTTCGTTTGCCGGCATCACTAATGCTGATGACAACGGATTGCCTGATCGAACCACGGGCATGTGCATAGCGGTTGTTGTAGGCAACAAGTACCTTCTCTTCATTAAAACGGTTAGAGTAGGCAAATACATCCTGGTTCACATGTCCCTCGGGGGATATAAAATCGTAGAGCACAAAATTTTCAACCCCGCTGAAAAGCCGGCGCATGCGCAGGAGTGGAAAAATCTGTTGTTTATGGCGGCTTACCAAATGCTGGTCAATGTTTTCATCGAAATAGGCCCGGGCGTATTCCATACCGTATTTCTCACTGAAACCTTCAAGCTGTCCGTGTCCGAACATGGGCAGACCGGGCATAGTGACCATCAGGGTGGCAACGCCGAAATATTTGTCTCCTTTGCCGAACTGAACCACTGCCGGTTCCTCATCAGGGTTGTTCATGAAATTTACGAAACGCTTGAGGATCTCGGGATTGAACCGCAGCACGTTCCTCATCACATCCCGGTACTTGCTGTTTTCTTCTGCCTTGAGCATATTCATGAAAGCGCTGTTGTATACCCGGTGCATTCCGAGACTTCTGACGAAGTAGCCCTCCATGAGCCAGAAAGCTTCGGCAAGTAAAAGCGTATCGGGTGCCTCCAGGGCAACCCGGTCTACAAGCTCCCGCCAGAACTCCTGCGGGAAAAGTTTCTGAAATTCCTCATTAGATACATTGCCGGCCGAACGTGTAGGAATATCTCCACCATATCCGGGCAGAGGATACCACAGCCGTTGAAAATGTTTTTTAGCCAGGGTCATGGCGGCATCAAACCTGATTATGGAAAATTTCCCGGCAACCTTTATGGTTTCCCGGATAATGGCCTCACGCACTTCGGATTTCAGCAGATCAAGCTGTGCGGTATCATTCCAGGGCATACTGGTTCCATCATTGCCATGATATATATACTGCACTGCTCCCGTAGTAGTATCAATGCGTTTGAATACAACTGCCGCATCACTTCTGTCCCAATAGCCGTCCTCTATGTAAATCTGAACTCTGCCGTCGGCTGAGAGATCGGGGCCGCTGAATCGGTAACTCGGGTACGGACTATGGTCCATCTGAATAAACCGTTCAGGATGGTCAACAATCCATCTGGAGTAGATACCCATGTGGTTGGGCACCATATCGGTTGCCAGACGGATACCGTAGTTCCAGGCCCGTTCCTGGAGATTTTGCAATGCCTCATCTGAGCCAAGTTCCTGAGCTATACTATAGTCGTAAATTGAATAGGCCGAAGCCTTTGCTTCCGGGTTGCCGGTTATCTGTTTAATTTTTTTTGAAGCCTGAGACCTCTCCCAGATACCGATCAGCCACAAACCGGTGAAACCCCAGTCGGAAAGCATTTTTAGTTCTTCATCAGGGATCTGATCCAGCCTGCTGATCTGCCTGCCGTATTTTTTAGTGAGCTGATCCAGCCATACATAAACGCTCTTGGCAATCAATACCAGCGAGGGCATCCAGTCAATATCGGAACTGAAACGTTCGATCTCTTTAAAATCAATAGTTGTGAATCGAGGAACCATGGTCGGGCCGGGGCCGCCGAAATGCTTCTTGCGCTCTTCTTTGATCAGGTCGATTCCACCAAGAATACGAATTATCATCCCGGCTATAAAATCAGCCCAATGAGTCCGGATATATTCAAGCTGTCCGTAGAGAGAGTCGGGGCTGGCCTTTATCGGTGCCATAAGCATATCAATCAATGATATCCGGTAGGGAGCAAAACCAGGCATAGACCTTAAATATGTTTCTGTTTTTCTTATGATTTCCAGATAGGTTGAATTCAGCTTCAACTCTTCATCATCAAAAAGTTCCCGGTATGGTTTGAAGGCCGGATTGTTGTTCGCCAGATTAAGAAGAACCATTTCCTCCAAAGCGATGACTTTATTCGGCACACCATTGGTTTGGTCTTTAAGATAACCGGAAATGTTAATCCGGCCCGTATAGACATCAATTGGCGGAAATAAATCGACAAACAACGCCAGGGTTCTATCTAGTACTTCAGTTCCCAGTTCGGTCTCAATCGCCCTGAAAGCATCGGCCATTATATTGTGTCCCTGCTGGGCACGATAAACATCGATTACATAATGCCATACTTCATCTATCAATCCCATGGCATTGATATCGCCTGCATTTACC
>JAFGIF010000182.1 GCA_016929755.1 Deltaproteobacteria bacterium
GTCCATACCGGAGTCATGGGCTGAAATCATGGTTGTATCAAACGAAACGCTTAGTATCAGCGCCTCAACGAATCCGGACCATATCGGCCTATATATGTACAAAATCCCCAGCCTCCTCGATCAATCAAGTCCGATCATAAAGGCAATCAAGAACAGGACCACCATGAACATCTCAGCTGAAGAATACATGGTTGCGGTTTTACCCATCGAAAATGAGGCTTCACTGATCGGACTGAAACCGAAAGCATGGGAAAAAGGCCTTTTAGCGCAGGAAACCAGCCAATTGAATCGTGATCTTGACCGGGCAAAAAAGATCCTCATCATCTATTTTTTGCTCGGGTTATGTGTGGCAATCATGATCGCGTCTATGGTGTCGATCACAAATTCCCGCACAACCCTCAATGCTCTCAAATCGTTTGAAGAGCTGTCTCTGGGCAACTTCGATATCAAGGGGACATCAGACAACGTAAAAGATATGCACAGCCCGCAAGCAACCTTTCAACGGCTGAAAACATCTTTGATAATGGCCTTGGAGAGACTGGGGGAACAATAGCATGTTGAAAAAGGTTCTTATTGTAGACGACGAAGAGACCCTGACCTGGTCATTATCAAAATCACTTTCTCATGACCGGGAAGTCTACGAAGTCAGCACTGCCAATGATGGCGAGACAGCACTTTCAATACTCAACAAACAGCTCTTCGATGTGGTGGTTCTTGATATTCGATTACCTGGTATAAACGGGCTTGATCTTCTTTCTCAAATCAAGCAGGAAATGCCGACAACCAAAGTCATCATGATGACCGCTTATGGTTCATCAGAGATAAAAGCCAAAGCAAAGGCAAAGGGTTCGAATTACTATATCGAAAAACCTTTTGAGATAGACACATTACGATCATTGATACTGAAAGCCCTTAAAGAGAACAACGATAGAGGGTTCAAGGGCAGCATTTCCGGACTGCAATTGCCTGACCTGATCCAGATGAACTGCCTGAGCCAGATAACCACGGCCCTGTATGTCAAAAAAGATGACAGAGAGGGCGTGATTTACTTTGAAGACGGACAGATCACCCACGCCAAGATAGGCGCTCTGGAAGGGGAAGAGGCTCTGTTTACCATTCTTTCCTGGCAGAGCGGCAGTTTCCGGTTCGTCGGAGGATATAAGGCGCCCAAGGTCAGCATTAACACCAATTGGGAATATCTTCTGATCGAAGGCATGCGCAAGGCCGACGAAATGAGCTTTGCACTTGAAAAAGGTGAAATCGACGATAAAGATATTGCTCCCATTGATGAACAATCGCGCATGCTGATAAAAAACATCTCTGCCCTGGATGAAACCAAGGGGCTCGCAATAATTGCACCAGGCGGAGACGTCTTGTACAAAAGTGGAAATATCACCAGGGATCTCAATATCCCGTTTGTGACACGATTTTTTCTCAACCTTTCGGAACAACTGGGCGAACTGATACCAACCACACCCAAAAAGGTATCATTTATCAATCAGAAAAGGCTAATCCTGGTATACCCATTCAAAATATATATCCTAATTCTCCTCTTCAATCGTGCGGTACTCTCTCAGGAAACAATTTTCACCATCGAACGAGTCATTTCCCGCTACAAGGTTGAGCCTGTTTAAATCTTTTGGCACCAGCGCAGTTTCTCGGACAATCAGCTGTTCTGCCTGCTTGGCTTTATTGAAGAGGTCGATAATGCGTGCGATTTTGATATCATCAGTCCCATATCTTTTTAAAAGATCTGCAAATCTCTCGGAGAGCAACACCACTCGATCATGCATTACCCTTTTGTCGGCATAGTTTACAATCAAGGCCTCGTCCAGAATACAATTGTTCAACCGCACATGCTGCCCGACAATCCGGCCCACCTTAGGATATCCATATTCTTCAAGGAGAAGCCGCCCCATCAAGGCATGATCACCCCCTGAATTGATTGTGTCTATTTTACATATATCATGCAAGATGGCAGAAGCTTCAACCAGATCAATATTCACTTCCCCGCCCGCTTTACAATATGCACGGGCTATGACAAGCGCCACCTCGCATACCATAACACTGTGATGCAGGATATGCTCGGGCATCTGTTTTTGTTTTATCAGCTTCAAAGACCACGAACGTGAAGGTACCATTAATTCACCATCCCATATTTCGTCTGTATTACGTCACCCAGGCCAAGGAGGTTGACTCTCAGATATATGGTTGTATCGCGGGGGTTGTCATCATCACTGGGTTCAACTTCGTGGATCAATTCGATCTGCCAGCACTGGGCTGAATACGTCACACTCTGCTGATAATACTCATATCTGCGGTCGATATAATCATATTTGCCTTCCAGCTTGACGGCAAAACCCCTTGCCAGATTCACAATGCTTTTCAAACACAGAGAATTGGTATACCCGCGCTCGTATTCTTCAACAACAGAAAGATTATCGCCCCTTGGGTCGCTGAGATTAAATTCGGTTGTGTGCTCTTGGGTGGCATAAGCCCGCAAGGGATCCCTCCCGAAGGTGTTTCTATGCTCCAGATAAAACCATTTGATTGGCCTGATCCTTACCTTGGCTTCAAAGTCATCCCACTCTTTGGTCAAGTAACTAAATACACGAATAAGGCTAAAATCAACCACGGATTGATCACGGTCGTTCCTGATGAAGTTTTCCAGTGAAAGCTCAAGGTTGAATTCCTTTTCCCAATCTTCACCTGAGAGAAGTTCCGGATAGATATCATATGGATCATTTTCATCATAATTACCGTTGTAGCGTGACAAGTACGACCAGGTCACTCCGGGTACTATCTGGTGATAGTATCCACTTTCCAGGCGCCGGCTGTACAGAGATGTGGCAATTGAAGCACCCCTTTCCTGCCAGTGTTCTCGAAAGGTGTTCTCATCATAGAGTTGTCTGTCCTGTGTTATATAGGTATCACGGTAAATCTCATTCACATAGGGCCGGAGTGTCAGGTACGGATACAACACTATCGGCCAAGAAATATCGATATCGCCTTGATCCTTGACAGCCTCAATCCATTTTTCGGAATATACTCTGGTGGAACTGACCTGGGCGGTATATCTAAACGGAGTGAAGGGAATATCGTCAAGGGACTTGCGGACCGTAAGCTTTGGTAAGATCTGAAAAGTCTCGTCATCATCTTTGATGGTAAGATCTTGTTTCCACTGGGACGATATATTGCAGTTGAATCCCCTGCCCGATGTATGCCATTCCAGACGCGATATCAGTTCCTCGATATCATCGGGACGTTGCGCTGCCCAGACATCCTGCCCAGACTCATCATAAAATGTACCGATATCCCGGAAATAATCCTCGTGACTTATTAGATTGATATCATACGATAATTTGGTTCCTTTATGGAATGCTTTGATAAGCCATCTATCATCAGGTATCTTATCAAGAACGCCCCCTTCTAAATTTTCTCCACCTTGTTTGTCGTGTAAACCTTCCAGGTAAATTTCGCCCATTGTATCAACATCCCACTGGTATCGGAACTGGGTGGACAAAAGCAGTCCTCGCCTGGATAGATAGCTTGGCTTGAGCGTGAAATCAGCCGAACGGCCAAGAACAAAATAGATCGGCAGACCTAAGATATAGCCTGTATCAGTCGAATTTCCTATATCAGGAAAAAGCAGGCCTGACTGCCGCTTAAGCTTCGCCGGATAAAGCAGATAGGGGATATAAAGAACAGGCATATTTGAGAGGTTGAAGCGGGCATGTGTTGCCTTGCCATATCCCTCAATAGGTATCTCGAGATGTTTGGCTTGAATCGACCATGCGGGGGGCAGACCGAGGCATGGTGTATATGTGATCCGGTCGCCAATGTAATAATCATCACCATACCGTACAATAGAATCACCAGTAATTCTCATCGGTTCATCAAAGATAAAGACCGAGCCAAGCTCAAGATAGGCATCTCTGCGTTCAGTATTATAGTATAGAACGGAAGCGTTGATTTCCCCGTTCTCTTCGTGTAAAAAACACTCTCCCGAGGCCCAGATATCTCCTGTCTGGGTATTGTAGACTACGTAGTTTGCCCGTAATTCAACTTCTGTGCCGGTTATAATCACATTACCCTCGGCCTCGACAGTTTCGCCAATTTTCTCAATGCGCTCGGCCTCCACATCGTAGGTCATGGCTATGAGCATTCGTGGAATAATCAAAACAACAATCGTTGCAAATATTACAATCAGCCGTGCCATATTATTGTATCTCTCACCTCAGCCACAGTGTAAAAAGAGCCGGTTACCACTACATTTTCATGGTCTTTTAATGCTTGATCAAATGCTTCTCTTATATTGCTGAAAAGTCGTATTCCATTGATTTCGCGACATGTTTCCATTTCATTCCTACCCCATGAACGCTGGGTTCTCAACGGTGCAATATATATATGGAAACAGATTTCTTTTAAGGTTTTCAGCATGCTTTGATAATCCTTATCTTTAAGGAATCCGGCAACTGCAACCCCCTTGAATCCCTGCTGCTTTAGATACTCCATCGTATGTATCATAGAAGCCGGGTTATGCGCCACATCAAGCACAATCCGACTTCCTACTTTTTCCAGCCGCCCCGGAAGAAAGGCTGTATTGAAGGCATATACTTGATTGTCTCTGCCTGGATTCATCCCGAGCATTCTGACGGTCTCCAATGCCAGGGCGGCATTCAATGCCTGCTGTGAGCCACTGATGCCGGTAGCAAACAAAACCGGGTTCGAAACCACTTTCAGATGTGCACCAATACTTGAAGCATGTGCTTTGAGCACATCAAGGGTTTCTCCCCTGACAGTGGTAACCAGAGGCCGGCCGGGTCTTGCAATCGCTGCTTTCTCTCCGGCAATCTGAGCGAGGGTGTTTCCCAGATACTGGGTATGATCGAAAGATATATCGGTTATGACCGATACAACAGGATCCATCACATTGGCTGCATCCAGCCTGCCACCCAGACCGATTTCAAAGATGGCGATATCAATGTTTTGCCTGGCAAACATTTCCGAAGCCAGAACAACACACCATTCATAATATGTCAGATTAAGGCTATCCAGGGCCGGCTTTATCTGGTGGAATAATTCAGAGAGGGTCTGTTCAGCAAACTCTTGGCCATTAAACCTGAATCGCTCGGTAAAACGATTCAAGTGCGGAGAGATGGTCGTGCCCACCGAATATCCACAGCCCATTAATAATCGTTCAAGATATATGCAGGTTGATCCTTTTCCGTTGGTTCCGGCCACAAGAATATGAAAGTATTTTTTTTCCGGATGTCCAAGTCTCGCAAGAGCACTGCTCACCCGCTTCAGTTCGAGTGACCACCGATTCTGGTCAATGCCCTTTAAAACCATTGCAACAGATATGACAAGGTATCCCGTAATTGATGACGATGTACGATTCGATCAAGAAATCCATTGGAAAGAAGCCGGCTGGCATCCTGAAAGTCAGGTGGCAGCAGAGGGTAATTTATGGTATACTCGATTACCCGTGGCCCGGCAAACCCAATTCTGGATCCGGGCTCTGCCAGGAGAATATCGGCCAGAGCTGAAAAACTGGCGGTTACTCCACCTAGGGTGGGGTCAGTAAAAACCGTAACCATGGGAACGTTGGCGGTTGTGTTTCTGGCATGGACCGTCCTGATCATCTGTAAAAGTCCCCAGATACCTTCCTGTACCCGTACCCCCCCGGAGGCACAGAACATTACCAAAGGCCTGGCGGTTTTGTGTGCATGCTGCATAAGCGTAATAATTTTTTGGGCCATATCCACGCCCATTGAGCCACCTTTAACGGAAAAGTCCATAACAGCCAGGACACACGCCTGTCCTTTAATTGTTGCCATGCCTCCTCTTAAGGGTGTTTCGAGTGTTTTGGCGTGAGATTCTGCTGCCGAAGGTGCAAGGTCCAGTTCTACAAAGCCCTTATCATCACACGTCAGAGCAATCCGATCTTTGCCACCCAGACGAAAATGGAAATCGCAGTGCGGGCATACCAGCAGGTTTTCCTCAAGCCTCTTGGTTATGATTATTTCTTTGCAGGCTGGACACTCGGTCCATCGCCCGTCTTTCTTGGCAACATCCAGCACTTCCGTCAAAAGTAAAAAACCTCCCCACCCTTGATATACTCTATCTGTGGGGATAAATCAGCAATAATCTCAGTAAAATGATTCGGCTTAAGATGATACACTATTACCTTGCATGA
>JAFGIF010000183.1 GCA_016929755.1 Deltaproteobacteria bacterium
CGGTGGTGTTTCTTTTGAATATGATAATATAAAACAAAACCAGTATTACGATGAACACCAAGAGTATAAGGCTTGCCTGCTTGGAATATTGTTGAACCAGCTCAATATTATTTCCCACCATAAAGCCTATGCAGGCCAGTATAGTAACCCAGATTCCTGCACCGATGGCAGTGTATAAGCTGAATTTTAGTATATTCATTCTGGTTAATCCGGCGGGAAAGGAAATGTACTGTCGGACAACAGTTATAAGCCTGCCGGTAAATGTAGAGATATCACCATGTTTAAGGAAAAAATCGTCTACTTTAGCAAAACGCTCGGGGGTCAAAAAAAAGTATTTCCCAAATTTAGTAAGCAGAGGGCGGCCGAGCCAAAGGGCAAGGTAGTAATTAAATAAAGCCCCGAGAAGGCTTCCCAAGATTCCTGTCAGGATTACAAGCCATATATTCATTGAACCTTGAGACGCCAGATAACCTGCCGGTGGTATGACAATCTCACTCGGGAAAGGGAAAAAAGAGCTTTCAAGAAACATTAATATTACGATCCCCGGGTAACCTAACCGGGCGATGATATCAACGATCCATGTAATAATCGTTTCCATTAGTTATTCTCTTATACAGAAGGGGCTTTTTGATTGCAATATTTGCATGTTCGGGCTAAATAGTAAATACATTATGGATTCACATTATCCTTCCCATCGAGAAGATCTTGTCTGATATGGATACCGATACTTTTATCCTGACTATTGATTCCCTGTCCTATGGTGGCAACGGTGTAGGCAGAAGAGAAGACGGCAAAGTAGTCTTTGTTCCCATGGTTATCCCGGGAGAGAAAATCAGGGCCCGTGTTGTCAAGGAACATTCAAAATATGTAAATGCATCACTGGTAGAAATATTGGATAAGTCGCCCAGCAGGCAAAAGCCCAGGTGTCCGATTTTTGATTCCTGTGGCGGTTGCGATTGGCAGCATATGCCGTATCAGGATCAGCTGCAATGGAAATTGGAAATTCTACGGGCAGAAATAACAAAAACCAGCGGAGCTTTCCCTGAACTGGTCTATCCGATAGTCCCATCAAACCAGACTTTTGGCTATCGCGGCTATGCCAGGATCCAGTGTTCCTTCGATCCGATCTTCAAAATGGGTTTCTTTCAAAAAAAATCTCGCAAAATTGCGGCCTTTGAGTCATGTCCGATTTTACATCCGCTTATCCAGGATACCTTGAGCGCATTGGCTGCAATTCTCAAAACGTATCCAGTATACAGCCTATATTCACTGGAAATTCATGCGCCCGGGGAAGATGTGCTGGTCTCAGCTCGGAGCAGAGGACCTGTCAAGCCAGGCGATATTAAGATCATGAATTCGATCTATAATGATATCGGCATTGCCGGCCTTTCATTTGTGGTGCTCAAACCGCAAAGACGGGATTATGTGCTGGGGCAAAGGTATTGCCGCTATACAGTTCATGTGCAAGATAAATCGATCGAACTTTCTGGTGGTTTGAGTGGTTTTGTACAGGCCAATATGCAAGTGAATCATGATCTGATCGAGTATGTTATGGATCTTGCTGCCGGTTCGAAAAAGATACTCGATCTATACAGTGGAAGCGGCAATTTCAGCATACCGCTTGCTTTGATCGGTGATGAAGTTAGCGCTATTGAAAGAAGCCAGTTGCTTGTATCATTCGGCAAGAAAAATGCCAAAAAAAATCAACTCGGAAATGTCCGATTCCTATGCTTGGATACGAAACGTGCATTTCAGTCGATCATCAACGAATCCGTCCGGTTCGATACTATTGTTTTAAATCCTCCCAGGCAAGGTGTAAAAGATATTCTTGAGATGATTCCGCAATCCAGTGCCTCAAGAATAATATATATTTCATGTAATCCCACCACCCTGGCCAGGGATCTTGCCTATCTGGTCGATCATGGATTCAGCATGAAAAGTATCAGAATGTTTGACATGTTTCCACAAACATATCACATTGAATCCGTATCGTTGCTGCAACGGTAATTTTTTGGAATTATCTTTTATTAAATAGGTAAAATATTTCACATTAAATAAATATATGTATTTTAGAACAATCACAACATCTTAATAAATCATATAATATTCATTTGCTCGATTTTTGCATACATTAAATAGAATAATATAAAATGAGGAGGTTTCTATGCATCGAAAGAGGGGTCTTGGTTATATCCTTGCAGCAATTGTTGCATTTATCTTTACATCCGGGTTTTTGGGTTTCTGTGTCGGTCCCGATTATGTACCGGCCAGCATTGAAATTACTTCTCCGGCCGATGGCACAGTATTCGCCCCTGGTACACCCTCAGTGCTCATCTCCGGTAAAGTAATCGCAGGTGACAGCGATATCAACATGTTCAAGGCCCAGAACAAACAAATCTATTATAATACGCTTACCGGGGATTTCGAGTATGAATTCAGCCTTGATCCTACAAAAATATACTCCAGTTGCACCTTTGAAGTTATTGATAAAAACCTGATTTCAAACATGGAGCGTGTTTCATACGCACTCGGCCAATCTTCGGAAGTCGGTGCTGAAGGCGTAATTGATGATGCTATCAGCATGCTTTTGAGCGATGATCTTATGGATGTCGTGGAGTATGTGGGCGCTGATTTTATGAACGAATGGAAGAATGATCTTGTTTATGGCTGGGACTGTGACTATATGGGTTCCGGCAATTCGGAAAGTCCGTTTGCCGGCATGACTCCACTATTACCGCTTGAGATCACTGAAATTGAGGTTGGTGATTCAATTATTATAGATCATGATTTTTATGAAAGCTTTCCCGGAGACGACCACCAGGGTTTTGTTAATCTTGGCGATATTAATCTGAGTATTGAAATCCAATCCGGCAATGTTATCGATGTCAGTGTCGTTGTTGCTCCTGAAGACTGGGTCAACCCCTACGGTGGTTCGGCCAAGGCGTTATTTGTCCAGGGACACCACTGGTGTTGGTGGTTGGATGATCCGCATTTTAGACTAACGGCGGATTCGGTATCGATCAGCGGGGCTGAATTAAGGCTCACGGTGAACCAGGACAATATGATCGTGGCCTCCATTGATATGAGTAGTGCAGACCTGGAATTAACCGGAGTCACTGCTGAATATGGGATTTTAGGATTTGAGCCTTGGTTGATGGCTTTAATCATTGATCTGGTTAAAGATGATCTGCTCGCTTCTTTGGCATTTGACATTCCCCTCATGAGTGTTGACGACCTGGCCGGTGAGATAGAAGGCATTGTGCTGGAAGGCTGGCCCATGAACCCTGTAACCATCTTTACATCAAACGATGACGATCTCACTATTGATATCGGGCTTTCCGCGCAGTGTGCCAATCCGGTATTTCCTGAACTTGAAAGCTTCTATGCCACACCTGACGATACGCTGCCCGTTCTCTCTATCACCGGCGATGAAAACGTTATAATGGCTATAAGCGATGATATAGTGAATGAGTTGGCATTCACATTGATCCAAAAGGGTCTTTTGCAGGATCTTGATGTTACCGAACAGTTCCAGGAGGAACTGGGGCAGCTTGCACAGAATCTGATTGTAAAGGTCACTCTCAGTTCGCCGCCTGTGGCTGATTTTTCACATACAACCAGAATCGTTGTCCCCAATATCATCATAGATCTGTACAACGGTTCTCAAAACCCTCCTTATCCGTACGCAGCCCGTTTAAGTGTTGATACGGATGCCGTACTTGAGATTCTACTCTCGCAAGACGGCAGAAGGATCAATGCCACTCTGGACCAGTCTCAAAGTGAATCCAGTATCACATTTCTCTACACTAATCTGACCAATTCAGGATTACTCGGAACCATAGGAGCGAACATTGCCAATCAGATCGTGGCCGGAGTTATCGAGGACATGATAGATATCGAGATCCCCCTGGTAGAATTCTATGGAGAATCCCTTGGCGTTTATCTGGAAGGTTTCGAGACTCAAGATAACTGTATTGTGACCAGAGTGCATATAGATTAGAATTGAGTGCGGCCCCGAGTATCTGATCGGGGCCGCATTCAAGCTGTTTCCCGCTCTATTTTATCATCCATCCGGCTCATAATTTATAACTAGACAAATTAACTCGCTCAACGGTATATGAAGCACATGGTAGTCGGTATCATATGCAAAGAGGACAATGGTGATGCACTCAGCCTTGCCGCCAAAGTAATCGAATGGATCAAGAAAAAAGGCATTGAACATCTATACGAAGATCACATCGCATCACACCTCAAATTCGAGCATACGAAAGCTGTTTGGACAGGTTCAGATCTCTTAATAGTAATCGGGGGCGACGGGACTCTTCTGAGAAGCATACGCTTGTCAGCCCGGAGGCAAATTCCAATACTCGGTATCCATGTCGGTTTCCTGGGTTTCCTGACCGAGGTTATGGAGGATGAATTTCCAGAAGCGCTAGATGCTGTTCTGGATGGAAACTATATTCACGATGAAAGAATCATGCTCGAAGCCTCACTTGTCAGGGACGATACAATAATCGCCAGCCAGTTTGTGTTAAACGATATCGTGATCAACAAGGGGGCCCTGGCCCGTATTATTGATATTGAGGTTTGGACAAACTCAACATTTATTACCAGATACCGGGCAGACGGTTTGATCGTCTCCACCCCGACCGGTTCAACGGCATACAATCTTGCCGCAGGCGGTCCTATCGTACACCCGAAGGTTCCCGCTACCATCCTTACACCAATATGTCCCCATGTCCTTTCAAACCGGAGCATTGTTTTGCCTGATACACAGGAAGTTATTCTGCAGGTAAATACCGATAAGAAAGCCGATCACATTTTTTTAACCCTTGACGGACAAATGGGATATCCTCTGGAACCTGGTGATAAAATATTTATAAAACGGGGAGATCTCAAGGCAATTATGGTTCGTTTTACCCAGAGGGACTATTTTGAGGTATTGCGAACCAAATTAAAATGGCAAGAAATATGATCGAGTTTCTGAAGATTTCCTCTATGGCAATTTTTGATGAACTGTCGATGGAATTTAATGAAGGCCTCAACTGTATAACGGGTGAGACCGGAGCTGGCAAGTCATTAGTAATAGGAGCTCTAACCCTACTCATGGGTGCAAAAATCCAAAGTGATCTGGTCAGGCCGGGCAGTGATAATGCAGTTATTGAAGCCCTCTTTAGCGCTGCCGGCGATGAAGTGGTATTAAGGAGAGAAATTTACGCAACAGGCCGCAGTCGCTGTTTTATAAACGGAGAACTGGCTACCTTAGCGCAGCTTTGCGCGATATCTTCTGAATTAATTAATATTTACGGCCAGCATCAATACCAGGATCTGCTTAATCCGATTGGGCAAATACGCATTCTTGAAGAAATGGCGCTGTTGTCAAGAGATGATCTGGAGCAAAAATATGCAGTACTCAAAAAAGCGCACGCCAAGCTCAACGACATCAAGAGTGCGGTGGCGTTCTACACCAGTGAGCGTAATGATTTAGAGTATAAGCTTACGGAATTACATGCCGCCGGTGTTGCTGCAGGACTTGAGGACATGCTTGAATCTGAACTCGGAATTGCCCAGTGCGCAGCTGATCTCAAGCTCGCAGCTCATCAGACACTTGAATATCTGTATTCCGGCAATTCCTGTATCATGGATCTTAGCGCAACTGTAAAGAAACTGATTGATGAGATTGTCTGTCGGGATCCAACCCTGAAAGAGACCCAGTCTACCATCGATAATATTATCGTCCAGATTGAGGACCTTGCTTTGATACTGCGTGAACGCACTAAAAGCTATGAATACGATCCTGAACGCATAGAAGATCTGCAAAATAGATTGCATCTCATCAGGGATTTAAAACGTAAGTATCAAAAAGACGAGAATGGCCTGTTGGAAACTATAAAGGACCTGGAAAAGCAAATCAATATAGTTGAAGACTCAAGTCTTCTGATAGAAGATGCTCGGGATTCTCAGTTTAAAGCTTTCAAAGAATATTCAACAGCACTTAATGATTTTCTTGCAAAGCGCAATGCCTTTTCTCAGGAATTGAGCGAGAATATTAACAGAGAGTTGAGTCAGCTGGGTATGCCGGGGACTAAGTTCTCAATTTATCAACTAGATTCTTTTGAGTATGTCGATACGGATAGCGATATGGATATAAACTCTATTTCACCTGCAAAAATCCTGCAGGGGGAATTCCTGATTTCTACAAACGTTGGTCAGAAAATGCAGCCTCTGGCGCGTATTGCTTCAGGAGGTGAATTGAGCCGTGTAATGCTTTCCATAAAGGCACAGCAGAAAAGCCTGCAGTATGCCACTATGATATTTGATGAGATAGATTCAGGTATCAGCGGCCAGACAGCGATCATGATCGCCAATAAATTAAAAGAGCTCTCAGAACATGCCCAGGCAATTGTAATAACGCATCTGCATCAAGTTGCATCTCTTGCGGATTTTCACTACGTGATAACGAAAAACGTTAAGGGGAATAAAACCCTTGCTACGATCAACAAGGTTTCCGAAATGGACAGGGTGATGGAACTGGCCCGCATGATGGGCGGGAGGAAGCCGAGCAGCACTGTAATCGCACATGCCAAGGAATTAATTCAGGAGAATTCCGGTCAGATAATTCATGAGTATTGATCGTGTAATCTCATGTTTTTGATTTGACTTTTATTTTTTCAGGTGCTGTATTCAGGAAAATTTTTCTTGGAGTAATAACGCCATGATAAGAAAACCTCTGGTAGCTGAGGTGGCTGAGATAAAGAGCTTGATTGAACCGTTTGCCAGGCAAGGGAAGATCTTGCCGAGATCTCTACATTCACTCTACACTTCGATCCGGGATTATTGGATTATCCCGGGTGAAGATGGTGCATCGGGTCTGAAAGGGTGTTGTGCCCTGCAGGTATCATGGAACGATCTGGGTGAAATACGAACCCTGGTTGTGAGAAAAGAAACTCAAGGCACAGGCCTTGGCCTGAGCTTGGTCAGAACCTGCATCAAAGAAGCAAAAACCCTTGGTCTTAAGAAGCTTTTTGTGCTTACCTATGTTCCTGGATTCTTCGATAAATTGGGTTTTTATGAAGTGGAGAAGACAAGTCTGCCGAGCAAAATTTGGGCGGATTGTATCCATTGTCAATATTTCCCTGATTGCCAGGAAGTGGCCATGATGTTTGATCTCGAGGAGTGAAATGGGGTCTGATTTACGAGAGAAGATAAACAATGTTCTGGATTTGTTAAAAAAACATTCAATTCGGGATTATGAAATTTTTGCCTCGCATTATGATGTGATTGTAGCCGAATCAAAGCTGGCTAAACCAAGCTGGTTGAACAGGTCAAATGAATCGGGCATAAGCATACGATTGCTTATCAATGGGTCAATGGGTTTTGCATATGCTCCCGAACCGTCAGATAACCTGGTGAAGGCAGCAATTACGTCTGCCACTCATCAATACAAGGACAAATATTTTCAGATTCCTCTGCCCCAGGGTACATATCAGAATATTTCAATATTTGATCCAAAGACGCTCCGGACAATCCCCGAAGATTGTATTTCCCAAGCTGTTAAGCTTGAAATGTCTGCCAGGGATGCTGACGAGCGGATTGAGCAGGTCAGGAAATCTTCATTTTCGCGCAGCGTGATAATAAAACATATCGTCAATTCAAATGGCATTGATCAGGCAGGGCAGGCCTCATTCGGGTCTGCTTCTATCCAGACTGCAGCCAAAAGTAATGATGAAATGCAGACAGGCTATGAGTTCGGTCTCAGCCACAAAATATCAGAAATTGATGTTTCTCAGATTGGTAAAGCTGCAGCTCTTAAAGCCGTCAGCATGCTCGGAGCCAGGCGGATCAAGACCATGAAGGCTCCTGTGTTATTTGATAATAGCACTACTTCAACAATTCTTGGGTTTATATCATATGCATTTCTAGGTGAGAATATTAGCAAAGACAAGTCATTCTTGAAGGGAAAATTGGGAACAAGATGTTTTTCTGAAGAAATCAACCTCTGTGACAATCCCCTCGATGATAGTGCTTTAGATGCGATGTCGTTCGATGGTGAAGGGATCCCGTCTCAAGTAACACCGCTTGTCGAGAAAGGCGTTGTGCGATCCTTTCTGTACGACAGTTATTGGGGAAATGTCGCTAAAATGACTTCGACCGGTAACTCCCGCAGGGACGGTTTTCGCATGCGACCAGCGCTCGGCGTCAGACATTTATGTATGAATCCCGGCCGGGAGGATATGGCAACCCACCTGCAAGGAATCAAGCAGGGATTGAAAATTACCGATATAATGGGTATGCATACTGCAGATCCAATTACAGGTGATTTTTCAGTGGGTATAAACGGTTACTTGCTTGAGCATGGTCAAAGCGTTTATGCGGTAAGAGAAGCCGTGATTTCAGGAAATTTCTATGATATATTTAATAAAGTTATTGCAACCGGCAACGATTTGCGAGAATTTGGCAGAGTGAAATGCCCTTCAATGCTGGTTGATAGTATTGATATCAGTTCAAAGTGATAGGCTTGGAAAATGAAACGCTGGACAATATTTCTGATACCTGGAGACACAAAAAACCTGCGAAAAGTAGAAATGTCACTACGTGTCTGGTGCGTCGTTATTGCAGGCATATTGGGAATTATTGTAATTTCCGTAATAGCAGGCTACAAGATATTTTATATACATTCCGATATCTGCAAGCTTGAGCAGATGAAAACAAAGAATGTGGAGCAAACCAAGCAGCTTGCCATGATTTCTCAAAAGGTCTCAGGGCTCGAAGAGGAATTGAGTGTCCTGCGAAATGTTCATCGCCACCTGAGTAAACTGACCCAGTTCAATCTTGATTCTCCCGAAGAGATTGTCGGGGTAGGAGGTGGTGATTATCTTCTGGCAAGTCAGGGCGCTAATACTGAAATAATGACTGAAAAAATTCTTACCAGGAAACTCCATACACAAATCAAGCAGTTATCAGACGAGATAGAGGTGGAGAAGCAGATTGCGAATGATTTGCTTTCTCAGATAGAACGACAAAGGTCCTTGATGGCCCATACACCTGCACTGTGGCCGTGCAGAGGATGGATCTCATCACGCTTTGGCTGGAGAAAGTCGCCTTTTACAGGCAAGAAAGAATTCCACAAGGGACTTGATATCGCTTCACGAAAGGGTGCCGCTGTCATTGCAGTTGCCGACGGTATTGTTACTGCCTCATACAGAAATGGATCATATGGAAATTTCCTTGTAATAAATCACGGCTATGGAATGGTGACACGTTACGGTCATTTACTCAAGTGCGATGTAGAGGTCGGCCAACAGGTGCTTAAGGGAGATAGTGTTGCATATATTGGTAATTCCGGCCGTTCGACTGGGCCTCATCTTCATTATGAGGTTCTGGTAAATGGCATTCATGTCAACCCGCAAAGATACATGTTGAAATAAACACTTCTATATTTTATTTACATTCAAAAATAAGGATTATAATTTGGTGATTATAAGATGAGCTTGCTGGTAAAAATATTTGGTAGTAAGAACGAGAGAGAAGTCAAGAGTCTGAGGCCTTTACTGGAAAAAATCAATGTGATCGAGAATCAATTCGAGAGCCTGGACGATGCTTCGCTTAAAGCGCTTACTCCAAGATTCAAAGAACAAATAGCAAACGGGGCTGATCTTGATGATATTCTGCCCGAGGCATTTGCAACCGTCAGAGAAGTATCTCGCAGAACTTTATCAATGAGACCTTTTGATGTTCAAATTTTAGGCGGGATTATCCTGCACCAGGGCAAAATATCTGAAATGAAGACAGGGGAGGGTAAAACTCTGGCAGCAACGATGCCTGTATATCTCAATGCCCTAACAGGCAAAGGTGTGCACGTAGTTACCGTAAATGATTACCTGGCCCGAAGAGATTCCGAATGGATGGGCAACATCTATCGTTTCCTGGGAATGGACGTGGGTGTGATCGTCCACGGATTGGATGACGCTCAAAGAAAAACCGCTTACCTTGCTGATATTACTTATGGAACGAATAACGAATTTGGGTTCGATTATTTGCGCGATAATATGAAATTTACTCTCGATGATTATGTGCAACGCGATTTCTACTATGCAATTGTCGATGAGGTGGATTCAATTCTGATTGACGAAGCCAGAACACCATTGATCATTTCAGGTCCGGCAGAAGAATCCACTTCAAAATATTATGATTCAAATAAGGTCATTATGGATCTTCTGAAAAGAAAGAATGCTGATGAACTCTACAGCAAAGATGAAAAAGCCAATACGGTAGTGTTATCGGAGGAAGGCATTGATGTAATTCAGAATATAACCGGGAATACCAATCTTTTTGAATCATCCGAATTTGGGACAGTCCATCATCTTAACCAGGCTCTAAGGGCCCATGTATTGTTTACACGGGATGTGGACTATGTAGTCAAGGACGGTGAAGTTTTAATTGTAGACGAATTTACCGGCAGGCTCATGCCGGGAAGACGATATTCTGAAGGACTTCACCAGGCATTGGAGGCAAAGGAAGGGGTCAAGGTAGCCAATGAAAATCAGACCCTTGCATCGATAACATTCCAGAATTATTTCAGAATGTATGAAAAGTTGGCCGGGATGACAGGGACCGCGGAGACAGAGGCTCTGGAATTCAAGAACATTTATAATTTGGATGTAATCGTTGTTCCTACCAACCAACCGATGATTCGCAAGGATAATCCTGACGTCATTTATAAAACTCAACTGGAAAAATACAGGGCTGTGATACTCCAGATTATAGAATGTCACAAAAAAGGCCAGCCGGTGCTTGTCGGAAGCGGTTCGATCGAAAACTCTGAAAAGGTGTCCAACCTTTTGAAAAAAAAGGGTGTTCAGCATCATGTGCTCAATGCCAAGCACCATGAACGTGAAGCTGAGATTGTAGCTCAGGCCGGCAGAAAAGGAGCGGTTACCATAGCCACAAATATGGCTGGTAGAGGTACCGACATTATTCTGGGAGGTAACCCTGATTTTCTTGCCCGACAGAAAGTTACAGATGATGATGAAAATTATCCCGAAGTCCTGGCTGCATTTAAAGAACAATGTGCTCATGAGCATAAAGAAGTAGTAAATGCAGGTGGACTTTTTATCCTTGGAACCGAACGCCACGAGAGCCGGCGTATAGACAACCAGCTCAGGGGCCGTTCCGGTCGTCAGGGAGACCCCGGAGAATCAAGGTTTTTCCTGTCTTTAGATGATGATCTGCTGCGGATATTCGGATCGGAACGTATATCTTCGATCATGGATCGTCTTGGTGTGGGAGAAGACGAGCCCATTGAACATAACCTCATATCTCGAAGCATAGAAGGTGCTCAGAAAAAGGTAGAGGGCCGTAATTTTGAAATTCGTAAGCATCTTTTAGAATACGATGATGTCATGAACAAGCAGCGAGAACTGATCTATGCAGAACGTCGAAAGATCCTTTCCGAGAAAAATTTGCGGGAATTCGTAGAAGAAACTGCCCAAGAACTCTTAAATGATATGATCGATGATTATATCCCACTCAAAGGGCCACAGGCCGAATGGGATATGGAAGGGCTGAAGAATTCTTTCAAAAACATTTTCGATCTTGATCTGGCCTATCAGCCTGAAAAAGGCAAGGACCGTGATCACCTGCGAAATTATATCCTTGCAGAGATTCATGACCTGTATGACCGCAGGGAGCATGAGTTCACCCCTGATGTAATGCGAATGGTGGAGCAGCAGATATTCCTCATCACATTGGATACTCTGTGGAAAGACCATCTCCTGTCTATGGATCACCTGAAAGACGGGATTGGCCTGCGTGGCTATGGTCAGAAAAATCCGTTGCGTGAATACCAGAGAGAAGGGTTCGATATGTTCATGGGGGTTATCTATAGAATTAAGGAACTCTCTCTGGAACGTCTCTTCAAGGTGCATATACAAAAGCAGGAGGAGGTTGAAAGAATATCGCAACGGGAGAGGAAACAAAGGATGCAGATGGGAAGGGGCGTCGGTTCTGAGACTCCTGCAACAGTAAAGAGAGACGGTAAAAAGATCGGGAGAAATGATCCCTGTCCGTGTGGTTCAGGTAAAAAGTATAAACAGTGCTGCGGAAGAGATCTTTGATGATACCCCGAGGATTCAGTTTTTCAGCTGTCAATGCAGGCGTCAAGTCACCGGAAAACAAAAAACTTGATATGGGACTGGTCTACTGCTCCCGGGATGCAACGGCTGCTGCGGTTTTTACAACAAATCGTGTTAAGGCGGCCCCGGTTATTGTGGGGATGGAACTGTTGCCCAGCCAATCGATTCGGGCAGTAATCGCCAATTCCGGCAATGCCAATGCGTGTACCGGCGCTTCCGGAATTGAGGATGCACGTGCCATTATGCGCGCAGTGGCCGGCGAATTAAAAATAAGCGAAGACCAGGTTGTTCCCATGTCGACCGGTGTTATCGGTATGCGTCTTCCGATTGAACGCATGCTCGATAAGGTCCCTGCGCTTGCAAATGGTCTTGGCGATGATTTTGAGAGTTTTAACCGGTCAATAATGACAACTGATACCTTTGAGAAAATAGTGCAGAAACAGGCCTCAAAGGCCAGGATATTAGGAATAGCAAAAGGTGCCGGAATGATAGCACCTGATATGGCCACTACGCTGGCAATCGTTCTAACCGATGCCAAGGTCCCTTTTCAAGAACTTGGAAAATCAATGAAAGATATTGTAAAAACTTCATTCAATGCGATAACCGTTGATGGAGACACTTCAACCAATGACACATTGCTTGTACTTTCTTCCGGAATGGTAGAAGTAAACTGGTCTGAACTGGAAAGTGTATTGAGAGAAGCGGTTCAGGATCTCGCTCTGATGGTGGTCAAAGATGGCGAGGGTGCTACCAAACTGATCCGAATACGGGTGGGTGGAGCGAAAAACGATGCTGAGGCAAAAACGATCGCGATGAGTGTTGCAAATTCGCTATTAGTGAAGACAGCTTTTTACGGAGCTGATCCCAACTGGGGCAGAATAATGACAGCAATAGGTTATAGCGGTATCGAGATTGATCCTGAAACCGTTTTGATGTCCATTGCGGGAATTGAGACAGTTCGGGGGGGACAAATCTCGCCGCACTATGATGAACATAAATTGCACCAGGCTCTACAGGAAAAAGAAATTAAAATTGAAATATCCGTTGGGCAAGATCCAGGATCATTTCTGGCTTTGACTACTGATTTATCTAAAGCCTATGTGGAAATCAATGCCGACTACCGGACATGAGGTAAAATGGTTATATTGGAATAGCATTAATGACCGATAATATATGTTATGTTAAATAGTATTGCATAATTATTCATCTCACCCTTTATTTGTGATAATTGACATGCCTTTATTGGTTTATCTGCTAATATGATGATAAAATGATATTTTTCGATCTCAGGTAATATTTAAGATGAAATCACCTTAACAATGTAAAAATATTGCCGTACAGGCCAAATTATGCAGTTTTATTCTTAAATAATATTAAGGTGTTATGAGTATACAATAAATATGGTCATAATCTGCTTTTTTGTTGTTATATGGTACCCGATATCGATCGTTCAATCGCATCATCAATGAGTTGTTGTACTTTCGCCGGTATTCCTTCGATCTTGATATCGAGAAATCCCCGAATGATCAGAGCTCTGGCCTGCTCTTCGCTAAGACCTCTGGTCATGAGGTAACTGAGTTCTTCTGTCGATATTCTTCCTACAGATGCCTCGTGCGAAAGGTGAATATCCGGATGAGCCCCGCGCAGTTCCGGAATGGAATGAATAACTCCGTGGTCATTCAGCATTAATCCGCTGCATTCCATGTGACCGAGTGATCCTGATACGCGTCCGTCCAGCATCTGTCTGGAGGTCACATTTCCGCCTTCGGAAACTACCCGGCTTATGATCTCTCCCGAAGCCTCGTCACCCTCAAGTACGGCCTTTGCGCCCATATCAAAATTTGATTCAGGGCGCGCATAAATTACTGAATAAAAACGGGCGGAGCCCTGTTTTTTTACATACGCTACCGGATAAGAAACGATTTTTTTGACCGAAGTCATGCCTACATAATTTGAAATGAATCTCCCTTTTTCTTCAACCTCAGTTACACCAAACGGGAACACTTCAACATCGGCGCCCCAGCTGTGAAGCATGGTATATCCAAGACGAGACCCTTTTCTCAGGTATATCTCGGTAATACCTATATGTCTGCCACGATTTTCATGCCTGGCGGTAGTACAGCCGTTTACAATGTTAAGTTGAGAATTATCTCCAAGCTCTATGATATTGTGGATAATTTGGGTTGAATCGGGAGTGCATAAAAGAAAAGCGGCTTGCACCGGCTCCTCTAACTTTATACCGGGGTCAACTTTTATATAATATCCGACCGGATCGCTCTCAAAGGCCTTTCTGGTATAATCGTTCTTGTCTTTATCGACCAGTTTGAAAAACAAATTGTCTCTGACATGCTGGATATGTTCAAGGGCCTTGACGAGAGGATAAATATGCAGACCATTGATATTACATGATATTTCAGCGATGTCATTATCCAGTACCAGAAAATTGCCGCAACTCAGGATGGTCGGGTCATATCCAACAACTTCTAACCTATTGGAATCTATGTTGTTTTTCAGCATATGTTGTTTTCCTTAAATTGTTCTGCAAAGCAGTTGGAGCATTTTGAATAGCCGTTTAAACGTATTTCTTCGAATATTTCAGAAGGGGAACCACAGCCCAATACCCTTCCGTTCATGATAACATGGGCAACATCGGCCCTTAGATAATCAAGGATAAATCCTGTATGTGTAATGATCAATGCAGAGCGGGTGCGTTTTGTAATCGGCTTTTCTTTTTCAAGCAATGATTTCAATGCATTTGCAATAATGGAAATATTTTCGATATCTACTCCTGATTCAGGTTCATCAAGCAGCATAAGATCGGGAGTCTGTACCATAAGCTGCAGAACTTCGGAGCGTTTCCTTTCTCCACCGGAAAAACCGACATTTATGTCTCGATCCAGGTAACCGGAAAGATTGAGCATATCTGCATACTCGGGAATAATCTCCCTGTCGGAGGTCATACTTTCAAGCAAGGTGCGCAGCCGGACCCCCTTTACCGCAGGCGGGTATTGATATGAAAGACCTATGCCAAGACGTGCTCGATCATCTGTTGATAACTGCTTGATATCATGACCTTTGTATTCGATCAAACCCTTTGTCACATCATAACCAGGCAAACCGGCAATGGCTCCCATGAGCGTGCTTTTTCCGGAGCCGTTCGGTCCGAAAATAACGGCGGTTCTGCCCTCTTCTATTTCCAGATCGATTCCTCTGATTATTTCTTTGCCGGCGACGTTGACATGAAGATCTTTTATATTCAGTAAAGCCATATGAACTACCTCGAGATATTTTTCTTTGAGCACTTATTGCTGAATGCCGCGCAAAAGTCAAGCATTGCCGGCTTACAACAGTTCTACTTTTTATTTTATAATCAGGCTCAATAGTGAAGAAAGTTCATATTGCGTTGAAAACGATCGCACTTTTGGAAAAATACCACTCAAAATATATCCAGGAAAATATAAAACACTAGTATTTCAATCAAGAAATAACAGGAACACCATGCAAGAATTGTTTCTAACAAACGGAACACAACCAGACTGTTTGCAGGATTGTAGGGTTTATTAGGTCAGGCAGGTATTACTATAAAAAATCACTATCTCGATCGAGCAGTGTTTAATAATCTTGATATCCAGCGTATTGTAGCGGATGCCCTAGGCTGCGGCATCCGCTTTTTTCGATCAATTCTCGGGCAGAAATACGGCCATCCCTTTTTGAATACCGCTGCCCTGAGTGATTTTGCACAGAGATATCTTCTCTTTTACTTTGACAACCTGCAGGCTTCCGGTTTTATCCATGATCTGGTCGAGTACTTCCCCGGTATCTGGATCTCGCAACACGGTTGATTCTCCAACATCGAATACCTGCCCGTTGCTCACGCCCTCTCTCTGGCCTCGGTTGATATAGGCGATATTGCCCTTGACCATAATTACCGAACCAGACCATGGGATGCCTTTGATCTGTTCAGTGAGGAATCCGACACCAACATCGACTGCTTTTTCGATGGCCTTGCCGGCATTTGTTTTCTTAAATCCGCCGACATCACCGGAGAAACCATCTTTTGTAAGACCAAGGGAGACACCCAATTTTGAAATATCACCGTAACACTTTTTGGATGCAACAACCTGGCCGGTGCTGGAATCAACGATATACATTATCACATTGATTTCAGCCTTGGCAGCTTTACCTCCAACACGAACTCCCTTGTAGCCAATTCCACCGCCTCCTCCGGCAGTTCCGTCTGCAAAATGGGTTATATCGCCTTTTACCAGAAGCTGGGCTGGTGTCATCTGACCGGTGACGACCTTTTTGCCGCCACCTGCTGCACGGTCACTTGCAGCAAAGTCCTGTTCACCCATGGCCTCTAACCGCATATCTTTTTCTCCGAGCACGATAAATTTACCTGTCTGATTGAGACTATCGGTAAGCACCGCTCCCCAGGCATCACCAAGATTCCACTGGCCTCTCCAGTTTGAACGATTCTCAAATTTGGAAACGGTAATGCTGTATTTCAGATCAGCAGCAATGCTTGTCGAAACAAAGAAGATTGCAACAAAAAGAACCAGTAAGAAACCTGTCTTATAAAATATCCTCATGGTAATTCTCCTTTACTCTATATTATACACATCAGAATAAAATGCCCGATAAATCAAGCGTTATAAATTACTTGAAAACCTTTTCAATATCCTTCCATGGAAACTGTTCAGCAATTTCCAAGGCTGTCTCATAATTCATGTTTTCATATTCAAGGATGAATGCGGCCGGGATGCTGGTACCCACAAACGGCACCATGATCGATCCGGATTTATCCTTTTTACTGTAAATTATTCCTTCCTTGTAGCCCTTATGTTCTGTGGTTTTAACAAGTTCTTCGGATGAATCGATAGTGACCCCCATCATGAACGGTCCCCAGGCCATCTGTGCCGCATTGCCTGCAAGAATCTGGGCATTCAGGCTCATATCGTTCCTGGTGTATTGCCTGTTGGCACTGGCCATTTCACCCATTGGACCGTTCATATTCATTCCGGTTGGTTCCCCCGAGTCCCAGCCTTTGAGATCAATAAGATATTTTGTAAATAGAGAGTAATTCGGCAATTCAGCAAAGGCCGGTGCTGTGATCAATGCCAGCAAAATGCCGGTTATGACCAGGGTTCTTATGCGCATTACATACCTCCAAAATCATTAACTATATTTGTATTGCAATATATTACACTACATAGGATATTTCAAACAAAATTAATCTTCAATTTATTTTATGAAAAAGTATCAAACTGGCTTTTGATTGTATGCATAAAAAAACATTGAAATATATTGTATACGGATGAAGTATAATTTCCTATCATGGCGC
>JAFGIF010000184.1 GCA_016929755.1 Deltaproteobacteria bacterium
CCCAGTCGTATTCTTGCCTGAGTTCCGGATTGCCGTGGATATCGTTTGTATAGACATCTTTCCAGTTTTTTACCAGCTGCTCTGTAATTTCATCGTAATTCCAATCGATTCTCTCGATGAGAAAGCCGTTGGCGTCATAGGAGTACTCGTCCTTGTCTTCGGCTACAAATTCGTCAGTATGCCATTCATAGCCTGTCTCTTCGATCAGGTTGCCCTCGATATCGTAGCTGAACACCTCTCTTTTTTCCCAGGTGCCGTCGCCGCCTTCATCAGACATTGTGAGTACGGGATTGCCGTCATTGTTAAGATCGACCTGTATTTTGGCAACCAGCTCCAGCTCTTCAGCTCCGACCTCCTCCATCAGAATTTCCGGCTCAGCCGATACCGTAATGGTGAGGCGCATCCCGTCATCGAGTGTTTCGAAATCAAATTCGGAAAGCCGATCATCGCTGCAATCGGCGCCTAAGTCGACCGAGATCGTGTCGGGCAGGAAGATGCCTGAAGGGGATGAACTGCCCTCAGACGATGATCCCCCGCAGCCGAACAGTAACAGTGCCAGAAAAAGCGGAAATAGATGAAGAAACCGATGTTTTCGCATGTTGTAACCTCCTGAATGTTTTTTCAATTGTTGTGTTCTTCGGTTACCATATCGGACAGGACGGTAAGGAACTGTAATTTATATTGAAATTATTTACAGCATGAAAAGCTCGTGGCCATTATCAGCGATTGTCATAATCCGGCCTTGCAGATCAAGTAAAGTTTGAGGTCTTGATAGATAATGAATGTGAGAGATGTTTCTGGCTATGATCAGAAATGGCCGGTTTCATGCCTGGCAACTGCATGGCGCTCAGACGGGGAGGTTTTTTATGTTCTAAATGATTTGTTGGCTTGCAAGCAAATAAGGGTAAGAAAAAACGGGAGAGAGCCGCTTGTAATCGGCTCTCCCCCGCGGGTTGATTCAACAATTGTTTGTTTTAGTCATAAAATGATAATGCCATCATGAGCCACTCCAGGGCTGTCATGTCCTCAAGGAACCCGGCTGCGCCTTCACAGGGTATTTCTATCTGCTGCCAGCTGAAAGACACCCGGTGCTGGTCTTCATCCTCTGAGACATCAATCCGGCTTACTTTGTCAGTGTCATCAATAGTGTAGGTGCACTCAACCGAATCACCATCGAGCTCCCAACCATCGTCCCAGGTATAGTTGGTTTGACTGGTCATATTGCCATAATCATCGTATGTGCATACTTCACGATCATCATTTTGCCAGCCCCCATCTACCCAGGACTGTTCTGTCTGTGTTAGTACATTGCCGTCGTCATCATAGGTAAAGACATCCTTGTCCTGATAGACCCAATCGTCACCTTCATACTCATAATCGATTTCTTCGAGCATGTTGTTGTTTTCATCATAGGTGGAGGTATACATCTCACTGAAATCGGCATCCCACTGACTCCCATCCCAGTAATATACTTCCTCAAGCTGCGGATTGCCATTGGGGTCATGGTCGCTGTAGACTGACTTCTCATTTTCTTCGAGCTCTTCCAGATCTTTATCATATTCGTAGTAGATTTCTTCGATGAGATAGCCGTTGTCATCATAGGTGTATTCCTGTTTCATGTTCTGAGTTTCATCGAAATTAAACGTGCACATAAACAACGTGGGATTGCCCGCAGTGTTTAACTCCGCTACCAGGGTATAGAACTCGATCAATTCCTCAGCCCCTACTTCATCGGGCATTGTTTCCGGGTCGGCAGATATTGTTGCAGTAAGCCTCAGGCCATCTTGAAGCGTTTCAAAATCGAACTCGATCATGTAATCCACCGTATCGTCGGTGAGAAAATCAAGCGAGATGCTCTCCGGCAGAAAGATGCCTGAAGGGGCTGAACTGCCCTCTGACGATGATCCACCGCAGCCGAACATCACAAGCGCGAGCAGGACAGTGAACAATTGTATGAAATGATATTTTTTCATGCTACAACCTCCCGGGTGTATTTTTTTCATTCGTTGTATCGGTTGCTTATGAAAAAAACTGTAATTTCAGATTCTTGAGACCCACAGATATCATGGAGGTCGGTTAATCGTTGTTATTGGCAGGATGTTCTTTTACTGCGTAAGCTCAGGTTCCAGCCAGATGTTCGATCAGAATTTTGGCTCCGATACCGATCAGGATCAGCCCGCCGATGATCTCGATTTTTTTCTCAAAAAGATGGCCGAAGCGTTTGCCGATATAGACCCCGGCAAAGGAGAAAGCAAAGGTTACGATTCCGATAATAAGGGCCGGCCTGATGATGCTGATTTTCAGAAAGGACAGGCTTATGCCCACAGCCAGGGCATCGATGCTGGTGGCAATTGCCAGAGACAGTATGAGCAGCAGATCCTGCGGGTTGAATTGTTTGTCATTAGAGTCCATGGAAATGGATTCATAGATCATCTTGCATCCGATAAAGCTTAACAGACCGAAGGCTACCCAGTGGTCAATGCTGGCAAGGAAATTCCGGATGCTCAGCCCGGCCAGAAATCCGATAATCGGCATGACGGCCTGGAAAAGTCCGAAGGTCAGGGCAATTCTGAATACATAGCGAATCCGGAAACGGGTCATGGTCAGCCCGCTGGCGATCGAAACCGCGAAGGCATCCATGGCAAGGCCCACGGCTATCAGGAGGATCGTGAATGAACTCAGCATTGTCAACTGGAATGGTTACCCATAAAAGGCTTTCTTCGGCAAGTTTATTCAACCACGACAGAGGCGCTTTGGTCAAAGGGGTTGGTGCGCATGGCCAGAGAGAAGAAGTAGGGAAAATTGTCCTTGAGATGCTGCATGTAGGCCAGCCATTCATATACCAGAGTGCCGTAAACCCGGTTTATGTCTCCGGCAATGTGCTCCAGGTCACTTTCCGGCAGTTCTGAGAATGCGCCCCTGAATTTCAGTTCTTCAGCCAGGTGAAAAACCGCCCGCAACAGTTCGGTAAAGCGCTCGTGTTCCATGAGGTTCGGATTTTCCATCAGGGATAGCATAAAATCCCGTTTGCCGACCAGGAAAGTTCTTAAATGCTCCAGGTTCAGTTTTTCGGGTTGAACTTTATGTGAGTGTTGTTTGAGATGATTGCTTATGGTGGAAAATTCCTTGTTTGTCCAAGAGCTCTTAACTATCAGGTGTTGCCGTAGTTTATCGAGCATAGGATCCAGATCGGAAAAGTACGTCAGAAGTTCCGTGCCCAGTTCGCTGAAAAAAATACCGATCACCATGTTAAGCTTTTCAAGTCGATTTTTCTTTTCCCGCGTTTCAAGAAGCTGGTGGATGATAATCGTGACTAAAAGAACTTCGATAAAGACAAAGGCAATATCACCAATCAGGTAGATGAAAATATGGTGCGGGTCCCGGAAGATTAAAAAGTGAATGTAATAAGTAAGGGCGGATAGCACTATTAGAAAAATTCCCAAGCGGATCTGATTTGATCGTTTTTTCATAATTATATATCCCTTGTATATATTACTCTCATCATGATTTTTGCATACCCCGTTGTTGTTTGTCAAACCGGACCTGCTCTCCCCTGATTATCGCAGCGTAAAAATGGGTAACGATTGTGTTGGTTGTCATAGTAAAAATATTTTACAGTAAAACCATGAATGATAAAAAATAGAGATTAATGATGAGAATAGAAGATAATCTTATTAAATGCGATTTAAAGGGTATTCTAAGTTCAATATTCTCCCGGGAAAAATGATCAAGGATAATAATATGGCTTGATATTTTATTTTAATAGCTGTATCGATGTTAGCACTCGTCGGTTGCGAGTGCTAACAAAAATGGATAAGGAGGAACAGAATGAAAGTTAGGCCATTACAAGATCGTATTTTGGTCCAGAGAATCGAAGAAGAAGAGAAGACCAAGGGCGGAATTATCATTCCCGATACTGCCAAGGAAAAACCGCAGATGGGAAAGGTGATTGCTGTCGGCGGCGGAAAGAAGACCGAGGAGGGAAAGATAATCCCCCTTGATGTGAAAAAAGGCGACAAGGTGCTCTTTTCCAAGTACGGCGGAACAGAGGTCAAGATCGAGGGAGAAGAATTGTTAATCATGAGAGAAGACGACATATTAGGCGTCGTCGAGTAACGAAGGTAGAAGGAGGATAACCACATGCCTGCAAAGGAAATTATTTATAGTCAGGAAGCTCGGAATAAGGTGCTCAGGGGTGTTGACAAACTCGCCAACGCAGTCAAGTCGACTCTCGGCCCCAAGGGCCGCAACGCCATACTGGACAAGATGTTCGGCGCCCCCACGATCACCAAAGACGGTGTTACCGTGGCCAAGGAGATCGAGCTGAAAGACAAGTTCGAAAACATGGGAGCCCAGATGGTAAAGGAAGTTGCATCCAAGACTTCGGATGTGGCCGGTGACGGCACCACAACAGCCACTGTTCTGGCCCAGGCAATTTACACCGAAGGCTTGAAGTATCTGGCCGGTGGTATGAATGCCATGGCCCTCAAGCGCGGTATCGACAGAGCCACCCAGACGGTTGTGGCAGAGCTTCATAAGATAAGCAAGAGTGTTGAGGACAAGAAGGAGATCGAGCAGGTCGGAACTATTTCATCCAATGGCGATGCTGAAGTCGGTAAGATGATTGCCGATGCCATGGACAAAGTCGGCAAAGAGGGCGTCATTACGGTTGAAGAGGCCAAGGGCATGGAGACCACCCTCGATCTGGTAGAAGGTATGCAGTTCGATCGCGGGTACCTCTCTCCTTATTTTGTCACCGATGCCGAGAGAATGGAAGTCGTAATGGAAGATCCGTATATCCTGATCTACGATAAAAAGATCAGCAACATGCGTGATATTATCCCGGTGCTCGAGCAGATCGCCAAAGAAGGCAGAGCATTGATGATTATTTCTGAAGATATCGAGGGTGAGGCTCTTGCAACCCTGGTGGTCAACAAACTCAGGGGCACACTCAAGTGCGCTGCTGTCAAAGCCCCCGGCTTCGGCGACCGCCGCAAGGCCATGCTCGAAGATATCGCTATGCTGACCGGTGGCCAGGTTGTATCCGAGGATCTTGGCCGCAAGCTCGATTCAGTAACCGTTGTTGACCTTGGAAAGGCCAAGAAGGTCATAATCGACAAGGATAACACCACACTCGTCGAGGGTGCCGGATCCAGTTCCGATATCCAGGGCCGTATCAACCAGATCAAGGCCCAGATCGAGGAATCAACCTCCGATTATGACAAGGAAAAGTTGCAGGAAAGGCTGGCCAAACTGGCCGGCGGCGTGGCTGTGATCAAAGTCGGCGCAGCAACAGAGCCCGAGATGAAAGAGAAGAAAGCCCGCGTGGAAGATGCATTGCATGCTACCAGGGCCGCAGTTGAGGAAGGATTCCTGGCCGGTGGCGGTGTAGCCCTGCTGCGCTGCATTGAGAAACTCAACGATCTCAAGCTTTCCGATGAGCAGCAGTATGGCGTCAAGATCATCCAGAAGGCGCTTGAAGAGCCGATCAGACAGATCGCGATAAATGCAGGCCTGGAAGGCGGAATCGTGGTTGAAAAGGTCAAGGGTATGAAGGGCAATGAGGGCTTCAATGCGGATCTCGAGAAGTACGAGGATTTGATGAAGGCTGGAATCATTGATCCGACTAAGGTTGCCCGGTCCGCTCTCCAGAATGCAGCCTCAGTAGCAGGGTTGATGCTGACCACCGAGGTAATGGTGGCAGAGGCACCTGAAGAGAAATCAGGAATGCCTGGCGGAGGCATGCCACCTGACATGGGCGGTATGGGCGGCATGGGCGGTATGGGCGGCATGATGTAAAAGCTGCTCTATCTTTTTGCAAACAAAAAAAGGGGCCAGATCATCTGGCCCCTTTTTTATGCCTGCTTTTTTATCGGAGAAAAAACCGGATATGCTAACCGGCCGATGTTTTTATTACATTACCCTCAAGGACTTTAAGAATATCCCGGATAATGCTTTCCTTGTCGATTGATTTCTTATTGTTGTGCAGCACGACAACACTGCGCAAAACAAGCTCATTGAGAACCCCTGCAAGGATGTATGGATGCACATCGATAATTAGGTTATCCTCTTGAGCCTGGGTGATCATTTCGACCATTCTGGACTCGATATCCTTATAGGCGTGAATATTCCTGAGCATAAAGGTGGAAATATAGCGTTTCTTCTTGCGTTCGCTGCTTTCGTACTCTGACATGAATATGGTAAGCAGCTGGGCATTATCAATGTATACATCCAGGAGACGGAAGACGATGCCTCTGAGTTTTTCCAGCGATGAAATGTTTTCCAGCGCAACCTCATCGAAGATAGCGGAAATATCAGAAAGCACAGTCGCAATCAGGGCCGCAAAAATTTCATCCTTGTTCTTGAAATGATTATAGATAGTTCTTCGGTCAAATCCGGAATACTGGGCAATATCTTCCATTGTGGTGGCATAAAAGCCCTTTTTGTGAAACAGTTCCCTAGCCGATCGCAAAATAATCGTGCGATTCCTCATGATCTGCCTTTTGCGTCTAACTTTTTTTTCCATAGCACCATTCCCCAGGGTTTTATTTCACACCAGGAAAACATCTTTAGGGCTGTAATGTCAATAGAAAATTACAGCATGATAACATGCCTATTATTTTCATTATTCGAACAATTAGATCATTTGACAAGTGATGTATGATTCTATATAAAATTTCACATAAATGGTATATCGGTTAAGGATACGAAAATAATGATAGTTTTTGCTCACAGGGGTGCCTCCGGATATAGGCCTGAGAACACCCTTGATTCATTTTGTCTTGCCCGGGAAATCGGATGTGATGCAATCGAAACCGACGTGCATCTGACATCTGATAATCAGTTGGTGATAATCCACGACGATGATCTTTCGCGAACAACCAACGCCACCGGTTTTGTACGGGA